>CAYYLW010000072.1:0-12779 GCA_964472465.1 uncultured Oscillospiraceae bacterium
GCAATGAAACGCTGCATAAAATGGTAGCGGCGGCAGATGATAACCCCGACCTGACCGAACAGCAAAAACGCTTTTGCTTACTGTATGCACAGAGACCTAATGCTACAAGGGCTTACCGGCTGGCATATCTTGGATGCACAAATGATACTGCCAGAGCCAATGGCCATAAACTGCTGATGAATACTGACGTGCGTGCCGAAATCACACGCCAGAAGAAAATCGTGATGCAGCAGTTGATGGCAGACCCCGCCGACCTTTTCAAACTGTACTGGGATATTGCCTTTGCCGACCTATCCGATTTTGTTGAGTGGGGTCAGTACGAAATGCAAGTTATGGCCATGTATGGCCCGGTATTTGAAAAGGACGAAGAAACAGGGGAAAAAGTGCCTGTAACGAAAATTGTAAATGATGTACGGTTCCGCAGTTCTGATAGTGTAGACGGAACGCTGTTGGCTGAAGTGAAAAAAGGCAAAGACGGTGCCAGCGTGAAATTATCTGACCGAATGGCCGCCATGCGCTGGCTATCTGATTATTTTGAGCAAAACCCCGCCGACCGCCACCGCAGAGAATACGATAGGCGGCGGCTGGCGTTGGAAGAGGCCAGGGCAGAAAAGCAAGACCATGCCAGTATGGAGGATGTTACCCCACTTTCGGAGATGTTAAGTGATGAAGCTGACACAGACAATACCATGGAAGCCGTTCAGCCAGAAACATAAGCGGTATATAAAGTCAGCCCTCAAACACCGCATGTGCTGTGCAGAGGGTGCCATACGCAGCGGTAAAACCATCGACCATTGCATTATAGCCTTTATGTATTTGGAAATTTGCCCAGACAAAATACACCTTGCAAGCGGCTCCTCCAGCGCAAACGCTAAGCTGAATATTGGCGATTGTAACGGCTTCGGGCTGGAGCATCTTTTCCGGGGCCGGTGCCGATGGGGAAAGTATAAGGACAATGACGCGCTCTACCTCAACACACAGACCGGCCAGAAGGTGGTTATATTCGCCGGGGGCGGCAAGGCCAACAGCTACCAAAAGATACTGGGTAACAGCTATGGTCTTTGGATAGCCACCGAGATTATAGAGCATTACGACAGTAACGACAGCCGCACCAGCTTCATTAAAAATGCTTTCGGGCGCCAGACGGCAGCATCTTGGGCCTTTACCCTGTGGGATTTAAACCCCGGTAACCCAAACCACCCCATTTACACAGAGTACATTGATGCGTACAAAGAGGGGTTTGAAGGCGGGTATTTGTATGAGCATTTCACCATGGCCGACAACTTGAGCATATCCCCGGAGAAGATGCGGGCCATTTTGAGCCAGTACAAGCCGGGTACCGTTTGGCACCGCCGTGATGTGGAGGGCAAGCGCACTGTGGCCGAGGGGCTTATCTACCAGACCTTTGCCCAGGCCCCAGAAAAATACCTGACCAAGACCCCGGACTATGACTATATTCAAATGGGGGTGGACTTCGGCGGTAATAAGAGTGCTTTTACCTTTGTGGCCACAGGGATTAAAAATGATTACAGCAATTTGACCGTATTGGCAAGCAGACAGCACCAGGCTAAAGGGGTTGACCCAGACAGGATGTATCAGCTTTGGGGTGAATTTATAGCTTTTGTCGAGGACAAATATGGCTGTATAAGCATGATGTACCCGGACAATGCCGAGCAAACCCTCATCAATGGAGCTCGCAGACGCTTTCACGTGCCTGTGAGCAATTGCCTAAAACGCCCTATCATAGACCGCATACGTGCCACGAATGTCCTTGTATCTTCGGGCCGCTTTTTTTATACAGAGGATTGTCAAACGCTGGTGGATGCCATGTGCACCGCCGTTTTCGACCCCAAAAAACTGGTAGACACACGCCTGGATGATGGGACCAGCGATATTGACACAATGGATGCATACGAATATAGCTGGGAAAACACCATAAAGCGGTATGTAAAAGGGTGGGAACATGACAAAAATTAAAGCGTGGATATTCAGCACCTTCCTGCCCAGCTATATGCGGGAGTCCTATGTTGAGGATAATGCCCGTTTAAAACAGCGCATTGGGGAATTGGAGGCGCTCGTGCGGGAGGAACGGGCTTACAGCCGAGGGCTGGAAAGGGCTTTGCAAGGTTTACGTCACATCACAATACAAAGCGAGGGGGTAAAGCATGGCATTGATTAAGGCGCTGATGAGCATCAGCAGTCAGCACACGTTTGAGCAGGCAATGGGTGGCAAGGATATTACCACCGATGCCATGCAAAATGCCATTGTCGATTGGTTCGACCTGTATTTCGGCAAGGTGGATGAGGGCGAAGACCCCGGGCAGCGCATCCCCTGTGTGGTGGTGGATGGGCTTTATAAAGCGGCATTTGGCGAGTACAAGGCTGAATTTGCCAACATCAATGGGAAGACCGAGCGGCTGGCAAAAACCATGCAGATGTTTGACAAAATCCGGGCTACGGCTTTTCAGTTTGCTTTGATTGGCGGCGAGGGGTTTATCAAACCTATCCCCATGCCCCGCAAGGGCATTTTTCACTTCTCCTTTATCAACCGCATGAATTTCATAGTGCTTGCCCAGGATGAGGCGGGCAACGCCACCAGCATTGGAATGTGGGAACAAACGCAGGTTGACAAGGTGACCTACACTTTGCTGGAAAAACGCATGGTGGGGGAAGATGGCCGACTGACCATTTCTAGTAAATTGTTTGAATCCGTGAATCCGAGCGTATTAGGCAGCGAGGTACCCCTTGAAACACTGGGGAAATATGCCGAGATGCTGCCCGAATTTACTTTGCCGCTGCCGGTGGATGGTCTGGGCCTCATCCCCATAAAAACGCCCATGGTGAACTGCGTAGATGGCAGCAGCTCGCATGTGTCTGTATACGCCGCGGCAGCCCGCAAAATACGCACCTGTTACCGCCTGGAACAACGTACGGAGGATGAGTACGAGTTGACACAGCCACACCTTATTGCAAGCGCCGACATTCAGCGCCGTGATAAGGACGGCAATGTAAAGAGCATTCCCAAATACATCACCCCCATCCTAGAGGAGAGTGCAGCAGGGGCCGGGCCCACAATATACAACCCGAAGCCGAACCAAGAGCAATTGGAGGCCCGCGCCAACCAAAATATGCGGGACATTGAAAACATCATTGGCTTACGCCGTGGCATTTTGTCCCACGTGGAGACGGATGATAAAACGGCGGCAGCCGTGTACACCAGTTCTGCACGGTATGCCATGACCATCATTGATTTTCAGGGGATGTGGGCGGACACCTACCAGGAGGCCATACGCGTGTGTGACCTGCTGGGGCAGATGTACCTGGGCTGGGAGGCCTCCCCCATCCCCGAGGATGCCGTGACGGTCTCCTGGGGCAACGGGGTGCTATATGATGAGGCCGCAGAGTTTGAGCGAATGTATCGTCTGGCCTTCAATGGCTGGTTAAAGCCCGAATATCTGATTGCCTGGTGTGAAATCCACAACATTGAACAGGCAAAAATTGAGGAAATCCGCAAAGAGTTTATGCCGGATATGGGGGAATTAGAGGAAGATGAGCAAAAGGATGAGGAGGCGGCGAGGCGGGAAAGCCTGCCGCATAAGAAATGATAGCCCCCCAGCATTATGATGAGTGGCCGGATGGGGTAGCTGCATTGGCGCAGCGCCTAGAGGAAAATATCCTCGGGGATATATGCCGCCGTCTTGCCAAGGATGGCCGCATCACATCAACGGCATACAAACAAACCCATGTGCTCATCAATTATAGCGGCTTAAGCTATGACGAAATTAGCAAGCGCATTGCAGAGATAACCAAGCTGACAGCCGATGAAATAGACGAAATTTACCAGATGGCTGTTGATGAGATTTGTGAGGATGAGCGGTATACCTACGAATATTTCCAAAAGCCCGCCCCCACCCGCGATAACCCCAGGGTGCAGTCTTTTTTAAACGCCGCCGCCGAGCAGACAAAGGCCGAGTTTAAAAACCTCACGGCCTCCCTGGGCTTTATGGTTTACAAAGAGGGGGCGCTTAGCCTGCTGCCCATCGGGGAGGCATATCAAGATTGCCTGGACTTTGCCACCTTGCAAATACAGTCCGGTGGGTCCGACCCGAACACGGCTATAAAAAAGGCGGTGACGCGGCTGGCAGATAGTGGGCTGCGTACCGTGGATTATGCCAGCGGGCACAGGGACCATATAGACGTGGCTACCCGCCGCGCTGTGGTTACAGGTATGCACCAAATCAGTGACCGCATGGTGGATGCACAAATTGAGGAATTGGGCGGGAACTTTGTGGAGGTTTCCGCACACTCCCACGCGCGCGACAAGGGGACGGGGTTCCAGAACCACAAAAGCTGGCAGGGGCGAGTGTATTGGTTAAAAACCCCTGCCGAGGGTTATAAGCCATTTGTGGAGACAACGGGCTATGGGGATGTGCAGGGTTTTGGCGGGGCCAACTGTCGCCATGACAAGCATCTGTTTATTCCTGGCGTAACCCAGCGGATGTATACCGATGAGCAGCTTGCCAATATCGACCCGCCACCATTCGATTACCAGGGGAAGGAGTACACGGCATCGGAGGCCCGCGACAAGCAGCGAGAGATAGAGCGGACTATGAGAAAATATAAGCGCCGGCTCAATGCGCTGCGCGATGCCGGGGCAGATGAGACCGATTATGAGTACCAGAAGGCGGCAGGGCGGCTGGCTGCTTGGAGCCGGGAGTATAAAGACTTCTCCAAAGCGGCAGGTTTGCGGGTACAGCCGGAACGGGCGCAATTGCTTGGGTTCGACAGGGTCGCATCCCGGCAGGCGCAGAAAGCTGTGCGGATGGCAGATGGGTATGGTGCCCTTGAGGGTACCCAGGCCAGTGGCGGAATTGCTGTGCAGAAGGTTTCACTTCATTTCGGACAAAGGGCCGTCTCCAGAAACATTACACAGGAGAATGTGCGAAATGCCTTGATGAATCCACTATATATTGGTAGTATTAGGGCAGATGGGACAAAGCAATATATTGGCCGCGAGGCAACCGTGGCCATTGACCCTGCAACAGGTACCATAACAACCGTGTGGGCAACCAGCAGTAGCCGTGTAAGAAAGTATGGTGGAAAGAATGACCGTTAAGTGGACCGAGAGTGAAAAAGAGATGTTAGAAAAAATGTCTATCCCGTTTGATTACAAGGGTGATTTGGACAATAACCAGATAGATATTTTGTATGAGATGATTCCCGATTATATGCTAGATTTTACCGACACAAGCGATGACCGACCCTCTTCGGACTTCAATATTTGCGAGGACATCATTACAAAACTAGCTGAGGCGATGAAGTCTCTTGGACTGATTTAGCCTAGAGTAATAGAAAACATAAAGCTGAACCCTTACGGGTTCGGTTTTTTTGTTGCGTAAATTGGCCGACGGGCCATAAACGGAAACCGCCGACAGGCTAAAAAAATGGAGGTAATGATTATGTTTGGATTGAACACATGGAGATGGTTACACCCGGATGGAGCCGCTGGCTCTCCCCCACCAGAAGGAACCCCGCCGCCCGATGAGGAACAAGGTGAGCCTGGTGGTGAGAAGGGAAAAGGCACAAGCGGGGATGGTGACGGCGCCCAAGAAATGCCGGTGACAATGACGCAAAGCGCGCTTGATGAACTCATCAATAAGGCTTTTGCCCGCGGGGCCCGCAAGGGGAAAAAGGATGCCCAGCCCCCGCCTGACAAACCCGCTGGGGAGGCAGGTAACGATTCCGCCGCGAAAGCCGAGGCCATGATGGAAACGGCCAAAAACACCCTTTTGGAGGGTGCGGTGCTGGCTCTGGCTGGCGGGGTGGAACTATCTTCCAAAGGAGCCGAGGCGGCCATGTTGATAGCAAAGCCCCAAATGCTGGCCTGCATTGATGAGGATGGAAAACTTAACAAGGAGGCCCTTAAAGATGAACTGGAAACATTTTTAAAAGAATGGCCACAGTTCAAAGCCCAGAAGGAACAACAAGAAAACCCGCCCCCACCCTATGCAGCTGGCACAGGCGGCCAACCGATACACGGTGGCAAAAACGCTGGTTTTGCATTTCAATTTACCGGGGTGCGGCCCAAACCAGACAAATAATGAAAAGAGGTAAATGATTATGGCAACACCCTTGAACTACGCAACCGAGTATTCCCAGCAGCTAGCGCAGGCGTTTCCCTACGTGCTGTATTTTGGCGCCTTGTATGCAACGCCCAACAACGGCAGGTACAAGGTTACCGGGGCCAAGACCATTGAGATTCCCCGCATTACCACCACGGGGCGTACGGATGGAGACCGGGACAGCATCACCGGCATCAGCCGTAATTTTTCCAACGATTGGGAAACGAAGGTACTTGTAAACCATCGCAAGTGGGATACCCTGGTACACCCGGTAGACATCATTCAGACCAACCACGTTACCAGCATCAGCAACATTACCCAGGTGTACAACGAGGAGCAAAAGTTCCCCGAGATGGACGCCTACCTTGTTTCTAAGGTGCATACAGATTGGGCAACACTTGGCAAAACCGCCGACACCACAGTTCTAACCGCCGACAATGTGTTGCCCACCTTTGACAAACTGATGCAAAAAATGACCGAGGCACGGGTGCCGATAAGCGGCAGAATTTTGTATGTGACTCCGGCTACGCAAACCTTGATAAGCAACGCTAAGGAAATTGCCAAGTACCGCAGTGTGCAGCAGGGCGGTACGGCTATTGAGCGCGGCGTGTCCTCCATTGATTTGGTAAAAATTGAATCTGTGCCCAGTGAGCTGATGAAAACGGTATATAACTTTACCAAGGGTTGGGCGCCCGGCGCCGGGGCGAAACAACTGAATATGTTCCTGGTGCATCCGCTGGCGGTCATTACTCCGGTGGTGTATTCGTTTGCCCAGCTAGACCCTCCCAGCGCAATGTCGCAGGGGAAATGGGCCTATTATGAAGAATCTTTTGAAGATGCCTTTATTTTGGAACGCAAGGCCGATGCTATTCAATACAATATGGAGGCTTAACGATGGATAAAACACAGGTACGAAAAGGCAACCGTATTTTGGATGTGGAGGAAAAAGACCTAAAGGTTTATCTGGAACGCGGGTATGACCAAATAGACGCTACTGGGGAGGTGGTTACCCCTGGCAAGAGCAAAGGGGCCGATGAAAAGGCCCTAAAAAAGGCGGTGAAAAGCCTGGAAGATGCCAAAAAGACGGTAGATATGCTACAGGCTGAAAAGGTGGCTTTGCAGGCGGAAAGGGATGCCTTGCAAGCGAGGGTGGCCGAATTGGAGGCGGTGCCTACGGCAATTGAGCCCGTAGCATCCACTGCCGAGCCCCAAAAAGCCGACAAGGCCGAGGATGGCACCAAGAAAAAATAGGGGGGAATGGGCATGGCACGAATAACATATGCTGACTACGCCTTTTACAAAGGCACTTACCACGGGGCCATGCCTGAAAGCGACTATCTGCGGTTTGCCCTGCTGGCCGCCTATAAACTGGAAGGTATGACGGCGGGCCGAGTGGTGAAACTCTACCCCGGCCCGCCTGATGATGTGGCCGAGGCAATCTCCATGGCAGCCTGCTTGATTGCAGACCGCCTGAAAGAGTGGGAGGAAAACCAGGGCATGGCAAAAACCTCCGAAACCGTGGGCAAACACAGCGTGGGATATGAGGCATCTAAACGTGACCCGGAGGCTCGCCTGCGCAGCGATGTGGGGCCCTTTTTGCAGGGCATACAGGTGGATGGTGTGGATTTGCTTTACCGGGGGGCAGATGGGAGGTGCCGCCCATGATGCTGGGCAATGCCAGTTGCACCATCTACCTAAAGCAGGCGGATGGCAGCTATACCCGCCAATATGCAGAGGGGGTGCACTGGGAGGATGTTCGCGGGGTAAACGTCTCCCGTACCGGGGCCAAGGATGTAGACGCTGTGGGTGTGATTATCCCCTATGAAGCGGTGCATCTGCCGATGGAAGGGGGCCGGGAGCGTAGCGGGAATTATCTGTTGCGCGGGGAGGTGACGGACACGCTTGTAGCCGGGGAGGTGGCCGCGTTTTTAAAGACACATGATGCGCTTACCATCACCAGTGTGGCATGCAACAACTATGGTTCTCCCGGCCTTTGGCACTGGGAGGTGAATGCCAAGTGAGCGTACAGGTGAAGTTTGCCGACCCGGATAAGGTTTTGCAGCGTCTCGGCATGAAGCCGGGCGGTGACACCCACAAATTTTTTATGCGGCGGGTGGCAGATCGGATGAAAAAGTATCTGCCTTTCCGCGATAAGGGCAGCGTAAAAGATGCCCTTGAGCAGGGGATGGACACGCAAAACGCACAATTTGTATTGCGCGGCCCCCACCATGCCTATTTGTATTTTGGCAAAGCTATGGCCGGAAAGCCAAGAAAACCCACCAGCAAAGACCTGGTATACACCAAAAGCCCAAATGCACAGGCCGGGCCGTTTTATGATAAGCGCATGATGCAAAATGAGGGTAAGGCTCTGGCCGCCGAGATTACCGCCTACCAAAGGAGGAAATAGAATGGCAGAACAGACCATAATCCAGGCACTGCGGGCATTTATTGCCTCTTGCCCCCATCTTGGGGTGCTGGCAGGTGATATTGATGTGGATTGGCTGGAAGAAAGCCCCGACTATTATGGGATATTCCCCACAGGGCAAACGCTTGTGGGGGAAGATATGGCGGGCAACAAAGAGTGGCAGTATGATGCCGCCATTCAGATGTGGGATTTTACCCCGGAGGATGAGAACCGAGTCAACAACAGCGGATTTATGGAACGTTTTCATGCGTGGATAAACAGCTTTTCGCGCGTAGGCATCCCCTTGCCTGTTGGCTGTGATTTTATTTCCATTCGTGCGGGGAACGGGGCCATAGATGAGTACAGCGAGGACGGCGCAAAAGGCCGTTACCGCATTATGGTTAATCTGAATTACGAAAGGATGATGTAACAATGCCGGGAACATTTTCAGGCACGAAACCCAAAGCATTCAACCGCCATTTTTGCCTAAACCTGGGCACTGCGGAGGCCCCACAGTGGATGGATATCAAAGAGGGGATTGCTTCGCGCGGGGCGGATATTTCGGAGGATGAGGAGAAATACGAATATATGAGTGGCCGGGGAACTGCCGACACCGAGAGCGCAAGCCAGGCTGTGGCCCGCACATTCAGCGGTAACCGCTTTTTGGGCGACCCTGTACAAGATGCTATTTTTATCGACAGGATGTATAACCTCGACAAGCGGGAAATTGAGTATCTGGACTACTATGACAACCCGCCCGCAAGCTGGAAGGTTGGTGGATCGGACGGCATCGGGAATGGCTATAAGGGCAAGGCAAATTTAAAAATCTCCGATGATGGCGGCGGTGATGCTGGAAAACGCGAGACCATTGAGTTTAGCCTGCTCTATTCCGGCCCGCCTGTACGGGGAACTGTAACCGTCGATGAGGCCGGGGTGCTGTCCTTTGCAGCCCTGCCCCAAAAATAGTAAAAAGGAGGCAGCGCCATGGGCTATACAATTACACCAGCCAAGGGGATTGAAATAAATGGAAAAGTGTACCCTTGTGACCCCAGCGACTACATGATTATGCACGGAATCATGTATCATTTCCCGCAGATTATAGAAAAATTACAGCAAGGCAAAGTTTTGGAAGCGAAACTAAGGCAGGCCATAGCCCGTGGCGCTGACCCCAAAGAAACAGAGCCTTTGCGGGATGAAACAGACCGGGCACAAAAAGAGGTGATAGAAGCCGCTATCCATTTTATCGAAGGGACATTGGGGAAAGATGAGTACCAGGAGCTGTTCGGGGATAAGCGTGTCAATATGATGCGGCTGGTAGACTTGTGTGCCCATATCTTCGAGTGGGCCAATGCCGACCGGGCCGAGGTAATGGCAGATTATCTTTTGTTGCCCGAAAACCGTGCCACACGCCGGAAAAAGAAAAAGAAGAAAAAGGGGGCGCCGCAAAATGTTGTTGCTTACACCACCGACCAAGATTTGCGGGCACCAGATTGATACCCACTTTTTACTCTGGCTGGGGGTGGGGCGGGCTTTGCAAAGCCGCACACTTTTTGATTATGAAAAAGTAGATACAGTGCTGAAATTGGTGTTCGGGGACGCTGCATTGGTTGATGCCGAAGACACCGCTGTGTACTATGCTGCCGCCTTGGATTTTTATAACTGCGGCTGGGAAGACAGAGGGCTGGAACCCCCAAAAGAGGATTTGTACAACTGGGAGAAGGACAGCGGCACCATATGGGCCGATTTTTTTATTTATGTGCCTCTTAATTTGGATGATGCCAAAATGGTAGAACACCTGCATTGGTGGGAGTTTAAGTATTTGTTTGACAGCCTTCCCCCACAAAGCCAGATAAAGCGGCTGATACAAATACGCAGCGAAGACCCTGACGACTATGCGGGCAAGGGCATGGAAAAAGAACGCCACAGGATGTACCAGAGGAAAAGGGCCGCCGCCGTGTGGCCACCTGCTGAGGATGATGAAAACTTTTTTGATTAGGAGGTGGGCACGTGGGGCAGGACGGCAGCATCATTATTGGGGCTGAAATTGAAGAAAAGGATTTTGACAAAGCCCTAGACCGCATGGAGAAGGCGGCAAGTAAATCAGCCAGCAATATGGAAAAAGAGGTGTCGGGGCTAAACGACACTTTGGAGGATACGGCGAAAAAAGCAGAGAAAATCAAAATTGAGCCTGCTACCAGCGGTGTTGATGAAGCTGATAGTAGCCTAAAAAAGCTGGGCAAAACAACAGAGGATGTAGCGAAAAGCATAGAGGGCGAAGTTTCCGGCCTGAATGAAGTGTTAAAGGAAACTGCCGACAATGCCCAAAAAATCCATATAGAACCCACTACCGATGGAATCCGTGAGATTGAGACTGATTTGGTGGGCTTGGAACAAACAGCCAAAAAGTCCGCAAAAAGCATGGAAAAGGAAGTATCTGTTTTAAGCGATACCCTGGAGGTTGCGGCGGCAAATGCTGAAAAAATCCATATTGAGCCCACAACCAGCGGTATACGTGAGGCGGAGCGAAATTTAAAGGGGCTGGAAAAACAGCTTGATGCGCTTGCGGCAGCAGCCGATGAGGCTAAAAGTTATATGGATTTTGCTACCGAAGGCGGGCGCTATGACAACAGCATGACGCGCCAAATTGTGAAAGACTATGAGGACGCTGCCAAAGCTGCCGATGAGACCGCACAGAAGATTTTCGGGCTTGAAGATGCCATTGCCGGGGCCAAGCAAGAGATGGCAAGTGCCAAGCGGGCCACAGATGAATATAAGGAAGGCAACAAACAGCTTACCAAAGAGCAAAAGGAAGCCGAACGGCAGACAAAGGCCTTGGAGGCCGCCGTGCAATCGTTTGTGACAAAAGTGTTGGCACAGGCAATCAGCAAAATAAACGAAGTGGTGGAAAATACGTTTAAGTTTCGCCAAGAGATGGCAATGGTGGAAACCAACCTTGTCCGGATGGGGCAGAACATGGAACAGGCCGGGGAATATATGGGCCGGTTCTCCGCTGTTTCCTCCGATTCCAGCAAAAATCTAGAGGCAGTTTCCAACTTACTTTCTTCTGGCTTTCAGGGTAAGGCCTTAGAGGAGGCCATAAACGCGGTGAGCGGTGCAGTGATACAGTTCCCCGACCAGAGCGTTGACCGCATTGCCGAGGGCATACAGCGGTCATTTGGGGAGGGCAAGGCGGTGTCCAACTTTGCCGAACTCATCAAGCGCGCCGGGGGGGATGTTGATGCTTTTGATGCAGCCATGGCCAAAGCCGGAACAGACACCCAAAAGCAAAAAGTAATTTTGGATGAGCTGAACCGCATGGGGCTAAGTGAAACGCTTGACCTCTACAAACAAATGAACCCGGAGATGGTGGCATCTTCGGAGGCGGCATATGAGTTAAGTGAGGCGCAGGCCGCTTTGGGGGAGGCCTTGCAACCCATAAAAAGCGAGCTGGATGAGTACAAGGCCGTAATATTTGAATGGGCTGCCGGGCTCATAGAAGCACACCCAGAGGCCGTGAAAGCCGCTTTAGCATTCGCTATGGTTGGCACGGCTATTTTGGGAATTGCCGCAGCAGGCAAGGTAATAGGTTCTATATTTGGCGGGTTGCCTTCGTTGTTTGGCGGAACGGCCAAAGGGGCTACAGACACCGCTAAGGGGCTTACCGAGGCCGGGAACGCGGCAAAAGGAGCTAACATGCAGTTTCTTTCCGTGGCTGCTGGCATTGCCCTTATGGCCGCTGGCATTGCTGTGGCTGTATTGGCCCTGGCCGAACTGGTAAAAGCCTTTGGAGGTAGTGGGGACGATGTGATGGAGGTGGCGGGGGCTGTGGCGATTACCGTAGGTGCTATGACGGCCATGCTTGCTACCATGACGGCTTTAAGCCGCATGACGCAAAATGGAGGGGCCCAGTTTGTCATTTATGCGGCTGGTGTCACTTTATTGTCTGCTGCTTTTGCCCTGATGATTGGTACACTTACGGGCCTTGTGGAAAGTTTTAACGATTCAGACCAAAGCGCTATGGAAATTGCACAAGCCATCACCTTAATGATGGGAAGCATGACCCTTGGCATTGCCACAATCGTTATGCTTTCGGCGGTGGCAAGTAAAGCCACCCCCGTGCTGATGATATTGGCCGCAGTCATCCTGTCTATTGCTGACGCTTTTGCAGCCATGGCTGAAAAACAGAAGCAAATCAATTACGGCAAAATGCTGGATGCAGGATATATTCCCTCGGCTTACATGCCGCAGGGACA
>CAYYLW010000073.1:0-12619 GCA_964472465.1 uncultured Oscillospiraceae bacterium
CTGAATTCGCATAAGGCATATGGTGTTACCGATTTGTGTAGAGACAATTTGGTATGTGGAGGTCATCTGTTTTACAACCAGCGTCACCGTGGAGGCTGTTTCCACCCACATGCCACGCAGGGAGGCTTGTACCATCGTTCTCATGCCGCTCACAATAGTGGTGACACTCTGGCTCCCGGCTTCAAACCCCGCGCTCATCTTTTCAGAAACGCCAGAAAGGTCTACAGCTTCGGGGATGGCGTTCACAGCTTCGGCGATTTGCGCCTTGTTCTCATTGATGCCGGTGACAACATCACCCACAATCTGCCTGCCCGTGCCGGTGAAGTCAGCAGCGGTCACCGCCTCACCTAAAGCGGCTTGTGTCCCCTCTACCGCGGATGCTGTAGCTTCTTGCATGGCAGGGTTTGTTTCAATGCCAGCGGCAATATCATCTATTAGCTGCACACCGGGGTTGGCCCCGTCTGGTATGGCAAGTTCCGTTTCTAGGGCATCCACCGCCACACTGGCCCCAGCCCCAAACAATTCACTCAAACGGGCCAGTTCATCATCAGAAGCATTGACCAAAGCCTGTACATGTCCGGCAGATTCTGGGCCTGCATCGCGCAACTGTTGCAATAGCCCTTCATTTACGCCACGGTCTGCCAAAGCTACCAGATTATCAGCCCAGCTCTCCATGGCCGCTTGGTTGTGCTCCAGGTTGGTAATCATGTCCGCGACACTGGTTTCGCTCTCGGTACTGATTTTACTAAACATGTCGGTGGCAGTTTCCGTATAGGAGGCCAGCCGCTCCTTGCGCCTCTCCAATGCGGCTTCTTCTGCCGCGGCCAGCTCCTCCGCTGCCCGGGTTTGTTCTTCGCTGTTTTGTACAACTGTTTCCGCAGTAGCAGTATCGCACTGGACTATCTGCTCATCAACTATCTGTAAACGCTGGCCGTTCTCTTCCAAATTTGCGGTATAGGCATCTTCGGTTTGCTGTAATTCACCTAGAAGCCTGCGCTTTTCTTGAAGGCCAATAAGGTTTTCATTGTATTGCTGTTCTATTTCTGCTCTTTTTAAGGCAATAAGGCGTAAATCCTCATTGATTTTTGCCTCTTCCGCATACAGTTCGTTTTGGCGCTCCAAAAGCGCATTAGACTGGGCCATCTGCTTTTTGGCATCAATGTAGGCGGCAACCTCTTCCGCGTTCATGGATAGTAAGTCGTTTTCCTCATCATACGCAAGGTTTAGCCCTTCTTGCTTACTGTTAAGCAAATCAACATATGCAGCCAGTTGGCGCCTTTCTGCCGCTGACTTGTTTTCTTTTGCAGCAAGGTCAAACAGGGTGCCCGCTAGACGCTTATTCGCTGCCGCCGACGCCTCAATTGATTTCTGGTTCTCCTCGAAAGCCGAGTTGCTTTCATTCACAGAATCACTCAATTGTTCTTGGGCATCAGCAAGAGCCTCCACCTCCGCTTTTTGTTTTCGGTATTCATCCGACCCACGGTTTAGCAAGGCAATGAGGCCAATAATAGCACCTACCAGCAGGGCTATACCAGCTACAATCAGTCCTATAGGGTTTGCCGTCATAGCTGCGTTCCAAACCAATTGTGCTGCTGTTGCGAGTGTCACACTGCCCGTCAGCAACCCAACAATTAACGTCTTCGCCGTTAATGCACCACTACTTGACAAAACAGCCACAGTTTCCGCTACGGTGGCTGCCACACCTTGAGATGTTATTAGGTTTCCAGCGGCATCTATAGTCATACCGGCTTTTTTCGCTGCTGCTCGCACAGATTCAGCCGTCGTCTCACTGGCTAAGGCCGCTGTCAACATGCCATGTGCCGTTACGTCCATCATTATCATGCCTTGGCTTGCCGCCATAGCTGCTTTGGAGGCTGTGATTGTGGCTTGCAACCCTTTGAAAGATGTTGCGACAGTGTTTACAATGGAATAGGCTTTGAAAGCTGCTACAAGTGAAAGAGACGTGGGGACCAAGATATCAAGATTTTTTATGAGCGGCACTACTGCCTTGGCAGCACCCTTCATGATATTTTCAATGGTCTTGCCAACACCCGCCACAGCCTGCTTGACAGTGGGCATACCCGCCGCCTGTGCTGTGGTCTCAACCGATGTGATAAACGCCTGGGTGCCGCGGGTAACGGCTGCTCGCATGTTGTCGAACGTACCCGCCCAGCTTGTGCCTGCCTGCTTGGCGGCACCGGCAATGGCCGGGAACCCTTCGGTGCCGGTTTGAAATGCATTGTTCAGAACAGAGATAAATTCATCTGTTTTTAATTCGCCTCGCTGCATGGCTGCGGTGACTTCTGCTGTGGATGTTCCAACGGCTGAAGCATAAATATCTATGGCCGGAATACCAGCAGTGAACAACATTTCCATGTGCTCCATCGTGACGTTGCCCTTTGTCTGCATTTTGGAAAGGGCCGAAGTAACAGATTCTAGTGTGGCATTGGTGCCATTTCCATAAAAAGCGACCGCATCACCCCAAGCTTCTACAGTGGTAGTGGCTTTTGACACCTCCATACCGCGTGACACAAAGTTTTGAACACTCCGTGCCGCCACATCCAGTCCATAGGCGGTGCCCTTCACTATGGAGTTGGTTTTATCTAGGGCAGCATTGGTGATTTGTGCGCTCCCTGTCATGGTGTTCATAACACGCTCAAACTGGGCCATGGTGTCAATACGGCCAAAGGCAGCCTGTACAGAATCCCTTATTAGCTGAAACCCAGCTTCAAGGATTTTGAACACACCCATACCCTTGACGATATCCGTCATACGGTTGGCGCCCTTCTGAAAATCGGAGGCATCCAAGCTGGTATTAAATTTTAGAGTTCCGTCATAAGCCAAGGGGATTCACCACCGTTCTTTTTTTGCTTTTCAGCCTCAGCAAAGCGTTTCGCCAGGCGCTGTTTACGAGCACTTTCCATCTCGGCCAGTGATTTGGCCGGGGTGTGCTGGTTGGGTAAGGCGAAAGCCTTTTTCTTGGATTCATAAAGGCTTTTTTGTTTACCTTTTAGCTCCGAAGTATCCATGCCCCTGTAGGCCATGCGCTGCCCCATGGCCGTGTTTTCAGGCAGCGACAAAAAAAGAGCCATAAACTCCCACCAATGGAGTGTAAGCCCTGCGCTGGCCGATAGATTTATATTGTAGGCTTGCAAGAACCCGGCATAGATGTAAGGTGCATCCACCTCAAAATCATATAGACGGGGGCTACTACCGCCCGCCCCGCCGCCCTTATCCTCGGGGACTTTTCCGCAATGGTAAAACCAAATCAATTCCGCTATAGGGTCATCCGCCCCCAGTGGGATGTTTTCGCCATAGAGCAGCTTTAGGGCAAAAATAGGGCGCTCAGCATCCGATACATCCGGGTCATACATGAGGGATTCCAGCCGAATCATGTTGCGAAAGCTTGTTAGTATAGGGTTTTTCTGGCGGTCAACCTGTGGAAGTCCCCCGGGCACTATCAGGCTCATTGCGCAACATCTGGCAGGTACTTTTTGTTACGTTCTGCCAGTGCCTCACCCTGTGCATCCAGCCCGGCGACAAACTCATCGTAGACATCTACCACGTCCGTAAAGTCGTCAATCTCCGGGCCAAATATCTCATTGCAGGCACCCTCACCAAGAACACCATCCATCAAGTCGGTCATGGCCCTAGTGCATTGTTCGATGAAATATGCCTGCATTTCCAATTCATCCATGCCCTTTAGCTCGGGCAGGTCAGGCACTTTTCCCGCCGCTATCTCACCAATGGCAGCATATCTGGCGGTAACATCCTTTCTTGCGGCAGACCACTTCCGCAAATCTTTAGGGCTGGTTGCGGAAAATTTATACTCGTGCCCCTTGATTATCATTGCTCCATCTCCTTGTAAAATATGCGCCGCCGCGCACCGGAATGCGCAGCGGCTGATGTTTGTTTACCCCTCCGGGAGCTGAGGCTTTTCGGGCGAAGCCTCATAATCGTACTCAATGGGGTTTTTGCTGGTGGAAAGCGTGGCCTTGAAGCTGGAATTTGCCCCGGCCCCGCCCGCCGCGTCTTCCTCCATCAAGATAGAGCAGATGCCCTTTTCACCCTTGCCCGTAAGCAGGCAGAAATGGACATACTCTTTTTGCACTGTGCTGCCCGTTCCAAATTTGATTTTATGGCTGTGAATCTCATCCTGGAAGGGGTCGCCAGCAAAACGGTCACCTGCCAACGCATACTGCCGTTGGTTGCCGGTTTTGGAGGAGGACTTGCCAGACCGCATATAGCGGCTGTCGGAAGATTCCGGGTTAAGGGATGCGGGGTGCTCGGTAATACCCTCCTGGGCCACGAGGAAAGCGTCAGGATGTGCACCGCGCTCCCCAAAGTTGACAGCCAGCACGTAATCCTCTGCCTGTACAATCCCTTCAAACGCAGGGTCTGGTGTAAAGCCCTGCATCAATTCTTTAAGGGTCATATTTTCTTTCTCCTTTTCTAAAATATTCTAGTCTGCATTGAATTTGGTACTTGCCTACAGCCGGTGTCGTGGTGAACAAGTAACCAGATGTAACCACAACCAGTTTTGTGGCCGACATGCCGGGCGGCAGTTCTGGCAGGGTATGTGTGGCGGCCTGTTCCAGCATCCACTCGGCCAAATCCTCACAAAACCCACTATTGCCAAGGTTTTGCAGAATATCGGTGCCCCAGTCGCTTATCGTTCGCAACACGAAAGGGAACTGCCTCATGCTGGACCGGCTCATGTACTGGCGCATGCCAGGCTCGCCGGGTGTGGGGGAGATGGAGAACTGCACACCGTCTTTCTTGGTGTTTTCCGGCAGATAATCCACATTCAACTTGCCCCCATGAATCAGCGGACAGTTGTTAAAATAGTCCCGTAATCCTTCAATTACTGTATTTGGCATTAGCCTCCACCCCCTGCAATTCGTTGGGCACCACGCAAAATGCGCTCCCGCTCATCTGCCTTGCCCCGCTCAAACCACTGGCTGCCGCGCATGAGGTCATAGGAACGGAAGGTAGCCGTGTCGTAATATTGAGCAGCAGCATGGGGCACTAGATAAGCCACCTCGCCGCTGCCCACCACCGTGCCCAGGGTGCCGGACATTTCCAGCATGCCGGTATCAAAGGGAACGCGGGCGGCGCAGAACCGCAAGACTTCACTGTCCACAAACATCTGTGCTTTGGTGAAGTTCCGCGTCATTTCGCGCTCGAAGTCCGGGTTCCATTCCAAGCGGGCCTCGACTTTTCCAAGCGCATTTTCAAATTGAATCACACTGCCCCTGGGTGTAGTAATAGTAAGAAGATTTTTTTCCATTATGCCCCCTCCACCTTCAAATGCTGCCCGAAGGGGCCGCGCCGATTGTCCCGGACGGCCAGCACGGTGAAGCACTCTGCATACTTTTGGGTCACGTCCTTGGCCTGCATAATGTCATCAGGCACTTCACCTTTTACCACAATGTCCTCGGTTTGCACTGTCCAGCCGTTTGCAAGGGCATCAGAGCCGTTAAATTCATCCGGGGTAAGATACCCGGGCGGCATGGCCTTGGTGGGGATGCGCACCGTAAAGAGGCTGGCAGAGTTGAGGCCCTTATCTCCCGTACTGGCCTTTCCTGCACCATGCCAGCTTGCCCCATGCACAACGGTGCGTTTCCAAGCATCCCGCCCAGCTGCGGGGCAATACTTTCTGCAAAAGATGGTGATAATGCTGTCGAAGGTATCAAACATAGATGCAAGCACCCCCAAACAACAGGTTGTACGGCAAGGTGAGGTATTTGCGAAAAATACGTTCTTGAGTTGCCCCCTCATCCTCCATGCCATCATTTGAATTGCGCCCCCCGAAGGTTACAGAATACCCATCGTTGTTTAGGCTGCTCACCCCTTTGGGTATCTGTGAAAAAGTGTACATGACGTCCAACAATTCACATTCGCATATGGCCAATTGGTCTGCCATATACTCCGGGGCCCCGGCGGCCTGCCCGGCTGTGCGGCGGTCAATCGCAAACTTGGCCCTTAAAGCGTTAGAGGCGTAGTCGGCTTGGCCCAGTTGCCCGCCGAAACTATCGTGATAAAACTCCCATGTGCTGTATGTGGACGTCATGGATAACACTCCTTTACTTTTTCGCCTTGCCCTTTGCCGGTTCTTTTTCGGCTGCAGGCGCCGGCGGCTCAGGTGCGGCTGCAGGCTCCGCCGGCGGTGTGGGCGGGTCCGGTTCCTTTGCAGGCGGCTCGGGCGGGGTGTCGGCCGGGGCTTGCACGTCTGCGCCGGTGGCTGCAATAACCTCCAGGAACTTGCCCGGCCACCGGGCCAGGCTCGCCACGGCTTCGGCGTAGCGGTCAGGGGTCATGTCCAGCACATCGTTGGGCTCGCGCCATTCCTGTGTCTCGGCGTCCTTATAGCCCTGCATGACCTTTACTTTCAAAATAACTTCTGCCATGTGTTAGCCCTCCGGTTGGGTGCTGGCGTCGTCATACGACACGTAGATGGCCTTTTTCGCATTGTCGAAAACCACCAGGTCGTAATAGTTGAGGCCCTTGACGGTATCGCGGTACCCGTCGCGGTCCTGGCTCGCCGGCACCAGGGTGATGTCGTTGTACTTTTCGATGGGGGCGGCCACGCGCTGCGGCACCAGGATAAAGTTGATGTTTTTGGCGGTGTCCACCTGCAGGCGGGACTTGGCCACCTGGATAATGGGTATGTCGCTGTCCAACTGGCCCACACGCCGGTCAATACCCGCAATGCCGACGGTGTTGGTGGAAAAGGTTTTGTTTACCTTTTCGTTGTTTTTCAGCGCCTTGTAGTAGTCGCTGGAGGCGAACATCACAAAGGGGCCAATGATCTCGCTGTCGGTCATGTACTGCTCTGCAGCATCATACACACCCAGGGAATTTGCCGAGGTGACGGCCTCCTTTACCAGCTTGCCAGCATTCTGCAGCAGCCGCTTTACCGCGTTTGTGTCCTTCTCTGGGATGGCGATGGTGCGGGTATGCTGCTCCACCACAGCGGCCACGTTGTAGCTGCCGTTTTCGGTTTGGTCCAAGGAATCCAGGTCGTACCCCATCCACCGCTCAAACTCCAGTGTATAGGGGGTCTTTTCCACACTGATATTGGACCGCTTGTTGTCCTGGTTACGCTTGTAATCCGAGGCCACAAAGCCGCTCATTTTGTTCACTCGCACGGTTTTGGCGCCGATGAAGTCAGCCGCGGTGATGTCCTTGGCGCCACCCAGCAGGGCAGTCCATACCTGGGATTCGGCCGCGAACTCCTGGTCGATTTTGGCCAGGTCTTTTTGGTCAAGCAAAATTGCCATGTTTTATCACTCCTGTGTTTCTTCTTTTGCTTTCGCAAAGTTTTCGTTGGCTTTCTCCCGCCAGCCCTTTTCCGAACTGGGCGGGGTGGTGCCGCTCACGATGCGGGGCGGCGGCGCTGCGCCCTCCGCCTTAAACGCATCAGGGTCGGCGCCCTTGTACTTGGTGTCGAAGTCGGAAAGCCCGGTGATTTTATCATCCTCCAGGGGCAGGCCGCTTTTGGCCAGCGCCTCAATATAGGCGCTGCGCGCCCCCTTGGAGGTGAAGGTGTGCGCCCCGGCCGCCTCGATGGCAGCCACACGGTAGTCCGCTGCGGCCACCTTCTCGTCGGCCACCTTTTTGGCAGCCTCTGCATCAGCCTTGTACTGTTCGGCCGTGGCCTTGATGCCGTCAGCGTCCGCGGCGTTTTTCTCCATCGTGGTGATGGTGTCCTGGGCAGTGCCCAGCTGTTCCTGCAGGCCGTCGCGCTCTTCCTCCAGGGCCTTGTGCTTGTCAATCCCCACATACCCGCCTTGGGTAAGGTCCACCAGCTTGGCGGGCTTACCGTCTGCGCCGGCCGTCTGCAGTTTCTCGGCCAGCTGGTCATAGGTGAGGGCGTCCTTGCCAAACAATTCCTGTAAAAACTCCATGCTTTCCTTTCTGCCGGCGATTTGATTTATAAGCGCGCTGCCACTCAGCGCCGCGGCACCCCGCCATTTAAGGCCCAGCCGGGGAAAGGGCAAATATGTGCAAAGCGTTTCCGCGTATGCCTTACCGGGTGGGCTCCATTCTGGCCCGCAGCTCGTCCATGAGGCGGTTTACCTCGGCCTGGTTGCTGTCCAACTCGGCCGCCCGCGCCTCCGCAGTGATGTTCAGCGCCCCATTGTTTTGGAGCGTCTTTTGCCGGGCCAGCAGTTTGCGTATGGCCCGGTCGGTATAGTATGCGGTGGTGCCCTTCTTGCAGTGGTCGCACTTGAAGTACACGCGCTGCACGTCGCCGGGCAGGTTCTCCCGCTTTTGGTTGAGGTAGGTCAGTTTGCCGCAGTGTGGGCACTGCCACCTGCGGCCGCTCCTGGGCTTTGTTTTTGCCATAGTGTTCCTCCTCACTGGTTTTGTTTGCCGGCGCGCTCCCGGAAGTAATCCCGGTCCAGGCCGGTCTGCTCCAGGAAGTCCCGCTGGTATGCCTGCCAGGCTCGCAGCTCGCCGCGCTCGTAAGAGGTGTCCTCGCCAATGCTTTCCAGCCCGGCGATTTCCCGTTTTATGGCGCGGATTTCACGCTCGTTTGCCCGCTGCATCTGCTTGGCATCATACAGGCTGTACTCTGTGCCGTTGTAGGTGACGGTTTCATTTAAAAATTTATCCAGCCGGGCATCACTGTAAGCCCGGTCAGACAATCCCTCAAAAAATGGGAACCAGCCGTGCCGGCAGTTCCACCCTCCTAGGCCGGGGCCTGTGCCGTAGCCAGTCTCGGCAAAGAAGCTGGGGTACTTTGTCGATGCGCCACTGTACGAGAAAACCCGCCCCTGCCATGCGGCATGCGAAGGGCGGGCACCATGGTGCGCGGTGGTTTCTACGAGGTCGGTACCCATTTCCAGCAAGCGGGCCTCTTGAAGTTTGAGGGCAGTTTGATTCACCCCCGTGAGGGCTGCCCGGCGAAAAGCCACGTCCATATAATCCCGGTGGCCTGTCGGGTATACAATAGAGCCGATTCCACGCCTTGCAAGGTCTTTGATGCCCCACTTAATAGCCTCCCGGTAGCTGTAGCCGCCGCTTGTCAGCTTCATATAGCATTCATCCAGCAGGCGCTCAAACTGACCTGTGGCGGTCTGTGCTGTGGTGCTGGTTAAATTCCAAAATTGCCCGTTCGTTTTATCGAACCCCGCTTGAATGATGGATTGCAAACGAGGACTTTCCGCGAGGGGTACCGGGTCATATCCGGCTGCCCGGTATTTTGTATCATCGCTGGAAACAGTCTTTTCCGCCGCATCATTGAACATGCGCAGAAGTTCGGCCCGTGTGTGAGGGGTAATACGCTCCAATTCCCGCAGTATGTCATCCTGCAAGGCTCCCATTTCCTGCAGGCGCTGCATCTGATAATTGACGGTGCGGGTCACATACCCGTGTTCCTTGATGCGCCAGCCAATGAAGCGGATTATGTTTGTTTGGGCCTCATCCCAATACTCCATAAACTGGGGAGTCGGCACCCCTTCTAAATAATCCGGTGTCAGCATCAGTCCTCACCATCCTCACCCTCTTCTTTTTCCTTTTTGTTTTTCCCTGCCTGTGGAGGAGGTGGGTTGTTAAAAGGCAACTCCGTCGGGTCAATAGGTTCCGGCATCATGGTTTTAGCCACAGCCTCGCTTACCCCGAAGTACCAGGACACAAACAGTTCTGGCCGCAGGTATTTGTTGTCTGCCATGCTCTTGCGCCGTATAAACTCTGTGCCGGTGTCCTCGAAAATGGAATCGCCAAACTCCACGCTGGGCTCAATTTCGCCAGCAGGGGCCAGGCCGTACAAGGCGGCATATATATCGTATATTGCAACAAGGTCTAAAAGTCCTTGTTTCATGCCGTTTTCTTGGATGGCCTTTATGGTGTTGTAGGTGTCGCTATCATTGGAAATTATCTCTGTGGCCGTCTGCACCTTGCCGCTCTTGATGTCAAAAGTGAAGGTCTCTGCCGAAAGCTGGCATTGGGACTCTAAAAGCCGCAACTGGATGTTGAGGGCACGCTGATACGCTTCAATACGCATGTCGGGGGTATAGTCATCATAGGGCTTTGTGGCGTTCCCGCCCATATCCAGCACAAGATACTGGTCGTTGGTATAATACTCTGGCAACTCTGCACGGCGCGGCTTTTCCCCTTCTTGCCTCTCTTTGCGTCCAGGTGCAGTCTGTACGGCAGTAATATCTAATATCTGCTTGCGCTTGCCGCTGTGAATCTCCCACAAAAATTCTGTGTAAATGCGGTCAATCTCTTTCAGTGAATCCATGGCCTGCGAATACAAAGACACTGGCAATTTGCTGGTAGGGTCTATCTGATTGGCAAAGGGCATTCTTATGATGGCAAAAAGTGGCCTGTTTACGTTAGCAATGGTAATGTCCGGCTCAAGGTCGGCCCAATCTGGCACCATATCCAGCGGAACGGTTCGCCCTTTACCAATGGAATTTGCCTCGTATGCCTCATTGCGAATATGCACCCCATCTGGCTGGAGGTCATGAAACTCTAAGCGTACATAATCCTTGCCGTTGACACTGGCCGAATCCACGAAAAAGCCAGCCTCCACGACATTGCCCTGCACACGGGTTGGAAAGAAATTATCGGACATGGACACATCGGTGTAGATGTTGGCCCCATACACATAGGGCTTTAGCACCACATACCCGCCAGCCGCAGCCTTCTGCACATTGTTGCGTATCTCCCCCATCGCAAACCGGGCAATCTGGTCCTCAATGAACTTGGCCCGCGCCCCCTTGCCTGCCGTCAGCTGTATCTCATTGGTCGCCAGGGTAGCAGCATAGCCGCTCACGATGCCCGCAAACTTGGTGAGGTGGGTTTTGCCTGGCTTGTTCCATGTGGGGTCATTGAAAAAAGCGTGCAGCCAGCCATCTATTGCGCTCCACATCTTGCTGGACACTTTGAGGTCGCCTGTAATAGCTGTCAAATCTTCTCTTTTGATGCCAAACAACCCCTTTATAAATGATTTGAATTTCTCCCACATCTAGCCAGCCTCCACATACTTGGTATAGCCATCAAGATACCTCTCCCATGAATATTCGAAGGCATCAAGTGTATCAATGTCGCTTGTGCCATTGTCCAATCGCTCATCCTGCATGGTTTTGCTGTTGTAAACGGCAAAGCACAGTGCATCGACAAGTGACTGGCAACCCTCTGTATAAGAAAAGCGCTCAGATGCTATAATGATGTTAGTGGCGCGTACACGGTGAATGATTTTGTTTTTCATGCTGTTCCGCACAGGTATTGAGAAATGCCCTTTTATCCCGTTGATAAGGGTTTGCTCGGCACTGTCGGCATATATCACTTCGATTTCTCCATATTTTGCCTCCACCTTAGCAACAAACTCCCCCAGCATCTGATACATCCTGTTAGGGTCAACATCTTTAGCCAGGTGTCGCTCGCTTGCAAGCACCGTTAGCTTGCTGTAATCCCATGTCAGGCCCGAAGCAACAAATGAAAAGGCACTCTTGTTCCCACCGAAGTCCACCCCCATTTGGATATAGTCATAGTCCGGGGCCGCGGTGAGGTATTTCTCCGGGGCCTGTGCGAAGGTCTGGTATATAAGCCCCTCGGCCACGGTGCGCTTGCCCTCCACATCACGGCGGTGCCAAACGGTGCCCGGCTTATACTGGCTCAATATGGCTTTCATCTTCTCCGGGCTGATGCTCAGGTTATCGGCCATGGTGAAATGCTCGTACAGATACCCTCCCTCAAACCCCTCTTTGTATGCATCTATGTACTCTGTGTAAATATGGTGGTTTGGGTTGCCGGGGTTCAAATCCCACAGGGTAAAGGCCCATGATGCTGCCGTCTGGCGCCCGAAAGCATTTTTGATGAAGCTGGTGCGGCTGTCGTCACTGTCATAATGCTCTATAATCTCGGTGGCAATCCAAAGGCCATAGCTGTTGCCCAGTATCTTTTGGTAGCTGTTGGCCTTGCCGCCCCCGGAGAAGATAACCACCTTCTGCCCGGTTTGTGTGTTGAGGTAGAGCGCGTCATTGTCCTTATACTTTCCCCACCGGCAGCGGCCCCGGAAGAGATGTTCCAGGCCGAAGCCGTTGCAATCCCCAATATTCAGCTTGGCATTTGCGCTGGAAGAACCACTGGCAAGGTGTATTTTATCGGGGCATATTTCCAAATACATAAACGCTATAATGCAATGGTCAATGGTCTTGCCGCTGCGTATAGCACCCTCGGCACAACACATACGGTTTTTGAGAGCCGATTTTATATACCGCTTATGCTTTGGGCTGAACGGTTTCCATGGTATTGTCTGTGTCAGCTTCATCACTTAACATCTCCGAAAGTGGGGTAACATCCTCCACGCTGGCATAGTCTTGCTTTTCTGCCCTGGACTCTTCCAGCGCCAGCCTGCGCCTATCGTATTCCCTGCGGTGGCGGTCAGCGGGGTTCAGTTCAAAATAGTCCGCCAGCCAGCGCAGCGCCGCCATGCGGTCAGGCAGCTTCACGCTCGCGCCGTCCCGCCCCTGCCGCACCTCGGCCAGCAGGGTGCCGTCCACCTCGCCGCTCTCCAAAAACCGCACTTCGTTCACTGTTTTGGTCAGTGGAACTTTCGTGCTGTTTCCCTCCCCGTCCACCACCTCCACCATCACCGGGCCAA
>CAYYLW010000074.1:0-12593 GCA_964472465.1 uncultured Oscillospiraceae bacterium
AGCTGACCAAGGCCCAAAAGGACGCGCTGAACAAGTTTGAAAACACCATGAAGGACGACAACTACGAAAACCGCAAAAGTTTCTTCAAGGGCATGAAAGACCGTTTCAGCGGCAGCGATAGCGATAGCCCCTCCTAGCCGCAAGCGTTGCAGCGCCACCAAAGACCTTGGAGGCGCCGCCTCCAAACCTCCGCCGGGGAAGCCATGCTCCCCCGGCCCCCCTACTTCCAAAACCATAAAGCCCCGGCCGCGCAAAATACAGCGCAGCCGGGGCTTTATACTTTTGTTTTTGTTTCGGTTTCCGCGCTGTCCTTCCACTCGTCCTCTTGCGCCAAGCATTCCCCACATTCCTCCAGCGCCGCCGTCAACAAGGCCGCCGCAGCCGCCATGCGGGGCTTTAAAATATGGTACAGTTTTTCATAGTCCGGCAAATTTTACCCACCTCCTATAATCCTACTATATCCTACTTTATAATATAATACAATATATAATAAGATTAAATAGTATCCTCACTTTGAGGTGAGACGATGAGGGCAGACTATGACAATAGGCCTTTGAAGGTAAAGGCAAGCATCACCTTGGATGAGAGCGTACTGACAAAGGTGAAAGAACTGGCCGAACAGCAAGACCGCTCCTTTTCACAGTACATCAACCTGGTGCTGAAACGCCATCTGGAAGCGGTGGACCGCAAAACCACAAAAAAAGAGGAACCCGGCAGGGGTTCCGATGCTTGAAAGCAATACAATATGGCGTATAATAGAAGTAGAGAGACACCACCAGCAGGCGGTCGCCCCCAATAGGATTCAGCTAATAGGAATAGCCGCAGACCTTGGGAGAGGGGCGGCTATTTCCTTTGTTACGATGATTGCCGCCTCCCATTACGGAAGCAAGCAATAACAGAAGTAGGGTTAAAATCACCACATATGCCGTTACATCCATCGGCAACACCCCCTTTCGGGGGCTGGATTGACCGCCTGCCACCAGGCAGCAGTGCCTCACAAATACTATACTATGTCGAATACTGTCATGCAAGTCAAAGCATAGGCAAACACGCCAATCCAATTATTCCAATAAAACAGCCGCAAACGCATGTTTGCGGCATCTAGTTTTTGGGTGTGCCTTTTTTCAAAAAGGCACGGTCTCTTTCCCTTACCCTTTACGCTTACTCGGCGTCTTCCTCTAAAAGCTGCATCTTCCCCTCGGCGTTTAAGGTGATGGGGGTAACGGTATTGCGCGTTAAGCGAATCATTTCTTTCAGGCGCTTTTTTTCATCCGGCATATACAAAATGAAGGCCACCCCCTCGCGTTTGGCCCGCCCGGTGCGGCCAATGCGGTGGGTATAATACTCGTTGGAAGGGGGCAGGTCATAGTTGAACACCGCGTCCACATCTTCCACGTCAATGCCACGGGCGGCCACATCGGTGGCGATGAGGATGGGCAGCTTGCCCTCCTTAAACCGGCCCATAATTTGGTTACGCTCGGCCTGGGAGAGATCTCCGTGCAGGCAGTCCACATCAAAATTCAGCCGTGCCAACTGGTTGGCCAGCATCCCGGTGGTATATTTGGTGTTGCAAAACACCATCACACGCTCATAGCCGCCATTCACCACCAGGGCGGCCAGGTCCGGCAGTTTGTTGCGGCCGGTGGTCTCCAGGGAATACTGGGTAATTTTGGGCTGGGACGCCTGCACCGGCTGCACGGTAATCTCCACCGCGTCGCGCTGGTACAGCCAGCCAATATCCATCACCTCGCGGCTGATGGTGGCCGAAAACATCCCCAGTTGTTTTCTATTTTTTAGGCTATCCAAAATGCGGCGCACGTCCTTGTAAAAGCCCATGTCCAGCATCTCGTCGGCCTCGTCCAGCACCACCCGCGTCACGGTATCCAGGTTCACGGTACGGCGCTTCATATGGTCCATCAGGCGGCCAGGGGTGGCCACAATCACCTGGGGGCCTTTTTTCAGCTGGTCAAACTGCTTGGTGATGGCTTGGCCGCCGTACAAGCAAGCCACCCGCACCTCCGGCAGGAAATGGCACAGGTCCTGCAAATCCTCGGTAATCTGCTGGGCCAGCTCCCGGGTGGGGGCCAGCACAAGCGCCTGGGTTTTGTTGCTGCTGCGGTTCATATCCACCAGCAGGGGAATGCCAAACGCACAGGTTTTCCCCGTGCCCGTGGGGGCCTTGGCAATCACATCCTTGCCCTCCATCATGGGGCCAATGGCTTTTTCCTGTATCTCGGTCAGTTCCTCAAAGCCCATCCGCTCCACAGCGCGGCGAATCTCTGAAGGAACATTTAACTCACTGTATAGCATAAAAAGTTTATTCCTCTCCGTAGTAAAACTCAAAAACGGTGTGAACGCTCACACAGCCGTTACAGGAACAGGGCTGTCAACGTCAAGATGCCCGCGAGACTCATGTACAAAATCATTCCCAGGTTGCCCAGGCACAGGCGCACAGCACCAGGCTGCTTATAAACCGGCTGTTGATAGGCCATTGGATAGCCCCAGTATGCCGGGGCGCCGTAAGGCGGCTGATAGGGCGGCTGCTGGTAGGGCATGCCTGCGTAAGGTGGCGCATAGGGCTGCGCACCTGGTGGTGCATACGGCCAGGGCTGCTGCCCATAGGGCGCCTGCGAGTGGCGCGTGGGCGGGGGACGGTGGGCCGCCGGGTAAGCATCATAACTGGGCTGGCCAGGGTAGGGGCCTGGGTGGGGGGGCGGTGTGGCGGGGTAGCTGCCCGGGTAACCGGGGTAGCCACCCGGCTGGGGGTAAGACGGGCTGGCCGGGTAAGCCGCCGGATAAGCGCCCTGTGCTTGTGTGTACACCGGGGGATACGGCACGGCGGGGTAGCCGCCATAGGGCGGGGCCATAGCCCAGGGTTGTTGTGCCCTGGGGGCCTTGTAGGGCCAGCCCGCCTCGGAAGGTGGCGCAAAGCCCTGGCTGACGCGCTTGTAGCCAACGCCTAGCAGAATGGCCGCGGCAGCCGCCAGTAGCAGCATACTCAGGCCCATGATTCCAATGGCCATATCGCCGCCCTGTTCCACAAGGGCTGGCACCAGCACCAGCCCCAGGCTGTTCACCAGAAAATGAATGGCCACAGACGCCCAAATGTTGCCCGTACGGGTGTACACCAGTGCCAGCAAAGCCCCCACCGCAGTGGCGTAGCAAATTTGGCTCAGGTTGCCGTGGAACAGCCCAAAACAAAAGGCGCTGAAAAAGATATAAATTTTATCGCCCGCGCCGCGCAGTTTTTTGCGCAGCATATAGCGGAACACGAATTCTTCGCCCAGGGCGGGCACCACCGCGCCAAACAGCAAGTTCATAACCCAAGAGCTGTTTGCGGTCATCGCGGCCAGGTTGTCCACACTTTGGCTACCCCGCAGGGTATCCACCAGCATGGTGATAAAACTGGTGGCCATGTTCAGCCCATACATGGCCCCCAGGCAGAACACGAAGGCCAGCAGAAAATGCCCCACATGAAAACGTTGTTTCTCGCGGGGGGCCTCGCTTCCATTTGGAATGCCCCAGATGATGAGCAAGAAGGTGGGTAGCCCCAATAGATACAGGGGAATGTCATTCATTAGCCAAACGCCAATGCCATTGGTCTGCCAGTCTGGCATGATATATTCCAGCAGCGGCATCACCACCATGCTACCGGCCAGCCACACCACCATCATGGCCAGCAGGGCCAGCCCAATGCGGGAGCATATCTTTTTGGGGGAACGCGTCATAGTCTCTCCTGTTTATGGCAGAAGCAAGCAATTCTGCACATTTTTTTACACTACCTTTAAGTATAGCATAAGGCTATACAAAAGAAAAGCACCGGCCTTTCGCTAGAAAGCGCCGGCGCTGCCTATACTATTGGTTTTTCTTTTTATACTGCTGGGGCGAAATACCATACTCCTTGGTGAAGGCGCGGTAAAAACCCGCATAATCCCCAAAGCCACAACGCTGGTAGGCCTCTTTCACCGGCACGCCGTTTAGCATGGCCTCGCGGCCAATTTGCAGCCTGCGCAGCAAAATATAGTGGTACAATGACGTTCCCATGTGCTTTTTAAAGCTATGTGCCAGGTGAGACGGGCTGTAGCCAAATTGTTTGGCCAGCCCCTCCACCGTGAGGGCCGCCGTACAGTTTTGGTGGATATGGGTGAGCACCGGGGCCAGGCGGTTGTGCGCGCCGGGCAACAATACCTCGCCGCCCATCGCCTTTACCAGGCGGTTAATCTGCACAATCAACGCGCTGAGCATGGCTTTGGTGGAAAGTTCCCCGTTCAGTTTGTCGCCCTGGCACTCAGCCACCACGGTCTCAAACCCGCCTTCCAGGCCCTCGAACAGTTCCTCAGGCAGCCGCAATAGGTAACGGCCCTGTTGGGCAGCTTGTATAAAGGAGAAATCGGCGGCATCGTCCTGCAACTTTAAAAAGGTGAGGAAACGCCGGGACATCCAGATGCTGTGCCGCTGGAAAGGGCAGCCACGCTGTTTTAAACTGGCGCCCACCATCACACCGGCTGGCACCAGCAAAATATCGCCCGCATGCAATTTATAGCATTGGTCCTCCACCCAAAAATCGGCCCCACCCTCGGTGACACACAGTATTTCATATACTTCGCGCATCGCAGAGGGGATTTGCCCAGCCGCTTCGTCCCGGGAGGTTCCCGCCTCATAGTCTTCTCTTCGCAGCAACATGGCCCCTGCCATTTTTGTCCCCCTTCTCCTTCTCTCACATCAACAATGGCGTATACATTACATTCGCTTGTTTTGCTTTTTCTGCCATAAGCTGCGCACAGCCTATGCACAAAATCCCCTGTGGAACAAACAAAACCCAGCGAAATCTATTATAACGCCCTTGCACAGTTATTGCAAGATAATTTACGACAAAATTACACACAAAGCTTTGGAAGAAAGCACACATCACCACTGTTCCATAACCGTTTGCTATGTGAATATGGCCTATATCTGCCCGTTTTCCAGTTCTTCTTCCCCTGCCGCGCTCTTTTTTCCCTTGCCACGTTTTTGCAGGACTTGCCGCACCCCCCGCATCAGCGCCCCGGCATTCACCACAAACAGCAGTACCAGCAACAGGCCACACCACAGTTCTGCCAGCGGCAGTTCATACAAAAGAATGGCCGTCATGGCAAAGAGAATGGCCGTACCCACCAGCATACGCAGGGGTTGGAAATTGATACGAATGAGGTGGCGGGTGTTCACGCAGCGGATTAGGAACACCAGCAGATAGCCTAAAAAAGTGGCCAGGGCGGCGCCGTTCGGCCCGCCTCTAGGGATGAGCCAGGCGTTGAGCCCAATGTTGGCCGCCGCGCCCACCATGATGGTAAGCAGCGAGAGAACCGACTTTTTTTCCACCATATATACACTGTTTAAAAACGATACAAAGCTAGAAAACACCGCTGCCAGGATGAGGATAGGCACATAGCGCCAGGCCTCGTAGTAGCTGGGGGCCACCAGTAGGCGCATCACCCAGCGGCAGGCAAAAATAAGGCCGCCCCCCGCCAAAAAGGAGATGCCCGCCACCGCGCTGAACACCTGGGAAAAGAAGCGGTCTCGCCCCAGGCCCTGGCCGTCTGTCACGGCGGAGAGTTGCCAAGCCTCGGTGAAAATGGTGGACATGATGGTGACGATGGTGGGGATTTTATAGGCCGCGGCATACAGGCCGTTTTCGGCCGGGCCCCAGATGTAGGAGATGAAGTACCGGTCGCTCGCGTTGGTTACCCACCAGAACATCAGCGCCGGAACCAGCGGCAGTGAATAGCGCAGCATCGATTTATAAAGGCTGAAATCCATACCCTTAAACCGGATATACTCCCACAGGCGGGCCACCACGCCCAAGAAGAGGACGCTGAGGGCATCGGCGCAGATGATGCTGAGCAAATAGCCCAGGGTGCCCATTTCCAGCACCACCAAGAACAACAGGTTAAAGCCCAGCGTAAGCAGGGTGGAGAGGATGCCATCGATGGCATAGAGCTTTGTGTACAGCCGCGCGCGCACAAACTGGCAGTTTAGGGTGCGCAGGCAACTGATCAGCACATACACATACATCAGCAGCAGGTTGCCCTTTAAAAGGCTTACCTGCCCCACCAGGGGAATAAAACAAAGAAGCACCGCAAAGCCCATGCCTATGGCAACCAGGCCCCCGGTGAATACGTCTTTCTTATTCACCCCTTTTTCCAGCCCAAAACGGATGACCGCATTGGAAATGCCCAGGCTGACCAGCGGGATAAGAAGGTTTGAACTGGCCACCACCAGATCCACAATACCAAAGCTTTCGGCGGTGAGGTAGGTGGTGTAGAGACGGGTCAACAAAAAGCTCAGCACCTTGCTGGAAAAGGTGCTGACTGCGAATAGAGCCGTATTGGAAAGCAGCCTGGTGTATTTGTTTTTGCTCACGCTGCGAAACCTCTCCTTAACCCGGCCATGCGCGCCCCAAAAAAGCGCATCCCCGTGTTATCCCTTCAGCAATTTCCGCCGCTGGCGGTAATCTGGCATCAGGCGGGCCATCTCGGCGTGGAAGCCCTGCCCGTGGTTTGGGTGCAGAAAATGCACATATTCATGCAATACTACATACTCCAGCGCCCGGCGCGGTTTCTCGGCCAGGCGTTTGTTTAGGGTAATTTTTCGTTTGGAAATATGGCAACTGCCCCAGCGGCTTTTCATCTCGCGCACCACTATCTGAGGTTTTTCCGCCAAGAGATCGGCAAACAGGGGGTACACCTCATCGCTAACCGCCGTGAACAGGGCGTGGCACTGCTCGTCTGTATAGCGGCAGGGCAGGGGGGTGGGCTTTGCCTGGATGGCCGCGCGGTTTTTTTCTATCCACCCGGCCTTTTGCAGCAAAAAACCCTCTATCTCCCGTTTGGGCATCCGCAGTGGCGCACTCACCGCCACGCTGGCGTCGGCACGAACTCGCAAGTTCAGGTTCCGCACGCGTTTACGCGTAAGCTGGTATTGCAGCACGCCAAAAGGCATTTCCAAACGTTCGTCGCTCATGGGCCCCCCACCGGTTTGCAAGGCTACTGGTATAAACACGCTAGAGCAGGCGGGCAAGGCCCGCCTGCTCTAACTCGTTCTAATCGGTCACTTCTTCAAAATTTTCGTCGCCGGAAGCGCCACACACCGGGCAAGGGTCGGGATGGGTCTCGCCCTCAAACACTTCACCACAAACAATACAACGCCATTTTTTCATTTTCGTAACCTCCTGTGCATTCTATATTTCGCGGCTTACCTCCATGTAGCAGCAGGCCGCGCTGGGAACTTGGGTCATTTCAAAAACGCTAGGCTTCCAACATGGCCTTGGCAAAATCCCGCCCAAACTGCCGGGCGGTGGCCAAATCCTCCACGCTGGGTTTCAGCCGCACCCGCAGCCCCGGCAAGGGCAGGGTCATGTGCAACTGGTCCAGCCGGGAGCTGATATTCTGCACGGCCTCGCCGCTCCACCCATAGCTGCCAAAGGCCCCGGCAAAACGCCCGCGGTGAATCACGGGGTTTAAGCCCAGCATGGCTTCGTACACCGGGGGCAAGGCGTCTCCCACCAGGGTGGGGCTGCCAAACAAAATACCGTCGGCGGCTTCCACGGCGCTCTGCGCCGCCTTCATGTCATCGCTCACCAGGTCAAACACCGCTATCTGGCGGATACCGCCCTCCCGCAGCCCTGCCTCAATCTCCCGCGCCAGTGCGCCGGTATAGCCGTAGGCGCTCACATACACCATCGCCACGGTTTTCTCGTGGCTGGCGGCGGGCTGGCTCCACTGGCGGTATAGCTGGATATACCGGGATACATCCCCGCGCAACACCGGACCATGCCCCGTGCCGATAAAGGAGATGGGAAGGCCCTCAATCTTATCCAGGGCACGGCCCATGTGGGGGCATTTGTAGGGGCCCATGATGTTATCGAAGTAATATTTGTAGGCCGAATCAAACCCGGCGCTTTCGTCAATCAAATCGCTGAACACGCGCTCATCCACATAGTGGCAGCCAAACACATCGCAGCTAAACAGGGCCTCCTCCTCCGGGATATAGGCAAACTGGGTATCCGGCCAATGCAGCATGGGGGCCGAGAAAAAGCGCAGGGTCATACCCCCCAGGTCGAATTCATCTTTATCGGCCACCGCCTGGCGGGGGAAGTCCCGGTTCAAAATCTCAAGCAGGAAGGTAAGCGCCGTGTTCGAGGCCAGCACCATCGCCTTTGGGGCCAGTTCCAAAACGCGGGATAAACAACCGGAATGATCCGGCTCTGTGTGGTTACACACGATATAGTCAATCTCAGAAATATCGCACACTTCACGAATATTTGAAATAAATTCATCACAGAATTTGTCTTTTACGCATTCAACCAGAACGGTTTTCTTGTCCCCCTTCACCAGGAAGGAATTGTAGGTGGTGCCATTGTAGGTCTCCATCACAATGTCAAATATGCGTAGGTTTAGGTCTGCCACACCCACCGACCAAATTCTCTCTGTCGCTTGCGTTGCGCCCATTGTTCATCACGTCCTTTCTTCAGAGCAAAAACGTCCAATTAATACTTACACGGCTGTTTTGGGCAAACGGTTCAGCCGCAGCAGCAGCCACACCATCACCCCAGCCAGCAAAAGCCGGGCCACAAAACCCAATGCGGTTACCAGCCCCGCGTAGGCTAAGGGCTGGGCCACCCCCAGCCATCTCCCCACCGCCAGCGCCACGCTTAGCAGGGCGTTCAGCGCCAAGGCAAGGGCGAACCATTTGTGTGCCTTTTGCCAGCCAAATGCCGCCAAAAAACGCCCCAGCAGACCGATGAGGGAGAGGAAAAGCCCCGCTTCCAGCGCCATGCGCAGCAGGTACAGCCAGCCGGCCAGCCCCCCACTTACCAAGAAGAGTTGCGCCGCGCTTAGCGCCAGCAACCCCAGGCACAAAAGGCCCCTTGGCCCCACGCCACCGCCGGGCTTTTCCAGCGGGCGCAGGCCGTTGAACACCAACAGCCAGCCCACGGCATCCACCAGCACATCCATGCCGCCCACGCGGACGCTGCACAGCGCAAACACCAGCCCTGCCAGCACCAGCCCTAGCGCCACCGAATAGGCCACGGCGTTTTTGGTTGAATAAAGGGAACTTTCCATCAGTCCTGGCCTTTTAGGTAATCTTCAAAGCTGGCGAATTTTGTCTCACCGCTCGCCGTGGGGCGGATAAGCCGGATGGAATCATCCTGGGCCAAATCCTCATCGCTAAACTGGAAAATGCCATTTTTATCTTTGGGAATTTCTGCACTGGCACGTTTTGGCGGCTGTGCCGCCGGGGTTTCGGGCTTGTTTTGTTTGCCGCGGTTCTTTCCTGTGCGGCGGCGTCCCTTGCTCATGTCGTCTCCTTCATCCGGGCTGGGCCCCTGCACGGGCGCCGCCGAAGAAGCGCCCCCCCACACCGGGCGGCGGGTGACAATGTTCTGCCCGCCAAACTCACCGGGCAGTGCCAAAATGGGCTTTGGCATGCCGCCCGGCCTGCCCCTGCCTTTTTTGTTGGCCCCCGCCTGCGGCGCACCGCTGGGCGGAAAAGCTTTCTTGGCAGGTTCCGGCTGTTTGTTCGGTTGTTTTGGGGCCTTTTCCGGATTTTCTATGTTTTTTTTGCCTGGTTTTCCCAGTTTTTTTTCCTGGGGAACCGGCTTTTTTTCCCGTTTAACAGGGGGCTGAACGGCCGCTTTGGGCTGGCCGCCGCCCTGCATGGGCCAGGCGTGGCCGGTCACCTCGGGCACGGAAAAACCAATCAGCTTTTCAATATCGGCCAGGTAGGGCAATTCTTCCTCCATGCAAAAACTCACCGCCACACCGCCGCGCCCCGCCCGCCCGGTGCGGCCAATACGGTGCACATAGGTTTCGGGGATATTGGGTAGGTCGTAGTTGAAGACATGGCTCAGCTCGTTGATATCCAGCCCGCGGGCGGCGATATCGGTGGCCACCATCACCTGCACCCGGCCATCTTTTAGCTTGGCCAGGGCGTCTTGGCGGGCATTTTGGCTTTTGTTCCCGTGGATGGCCACCGCGGGAATGCCCGCCTTGGCCAAATCCTTCACCACACGGTCGGCCCCGTGTTTTGTGCGGGTGAACACCAGCGCGCTTTTGGCCCCCTGGGTCTTCAGCAGGTGGGCCAGCAGGAGGCGCTTGTTGTTTTTATCCACCTTGTACAGGCTTTGCTGAATGCTGTCCACCGTGCTGGAAACCGGCGTCACCGCCACCTTCACCGGGTGGTGCAGCAGCTTGTCGGCCAGGTCTGAAATCTCTTTGGGCATGGTGGCGGAAAACAGCAGGGTTTGCCTTTTTTTGGGTATTTCCTTAATCACTCTTTTCACATCATGCACAAAACCCATGTCCAGCATCCGGTCGGCTTCGTCCAGCACAAAAATCTCCAAATGCCCCAGTTTCACAAAACCCTGCTGCATCAAATCCAGCAAACGGCCAGGGGTGGCCACCAGGATATCCACCCCGCGTTTGAGGGCGGCCACCTGGGGGTTTTGCCCTACGCCGCCAAAAATAACCGCGCTGCGCAGGGGCAGATATTTGCCATAGGCTAAAAAACTTTCTTGAATCTGCAAGGCAAGTTCCCGCGTGGGGGTTAGCACCAGTGCGCGGATTTCGGGGCGTTTGGCCCCGGGGGCCGCTGCCAGGCGTTGCAGAATGGGCAGGGCAAAAGCGGCGGTTTTTCCGGTGCCAGTCTGGGCGCAGCCCAGCAGGTCGCGCCCTTCCAAAACCGGGGGAATGGCTTTTTCTTGGATGGGGCTGGGCACTTGATAGCCCGCGTCCTCCACGGCGCGCAGCAGGTCCGGCCCAAGTTCTAAATGCTTAAATTTCATGTGTCTCCGTTCTTTCTATGCTATCCAGCGCTTCGCTGGCGCCAGGTGATGGCCCATGCCATCTCTGACTGATACAAACTCTTCGTTATTATATCACATTGGCAGGCCAATGAAAAGCAAGCCCCCCTGCACCGGTTGGTCAGCCCACCACCTAACGCCTAGAACGGCTGGGTTTGCGGGGGATTGTTTCACCCCATCCGGCGGCAGAAACGACCCTCTTCTCTGTTTATTTTTAGTTCATTCGCATTAGGGCAGTGCGTCCAGCAGTTTCCACAGCGCACTGTCCGCCGCCAGGCGGCGGGGATATTCGCTGATTTCCTCTAGGGTGTGGGCGTCCGAAGAGGTGAGAATCTCCCGCCCCGGCGGCAAGCGCCCGCTCTCCACCAGCTTTTCCAGGCTGTGCTCGGGGCGTTTCACCTCAAAGGCGGGGAACTCTATGTCGGCAGGGGCAAAGCCCAGCACCGAAAGCAAGCTGGTGGTGTCTTTGTCCACGTGGGCGGGGATGCACAGCCCACCCAGGCTCTCGCACAGGGCCTTCACCTCATACAGGTCCAGCGCCGTGGCACTGGGCAACAACTTTTCCGGCTGGGCCAGAAGCCTGTCATCCTCGTCCATTTGCAACTGGCGGCCCCAAATGGCGGGGTCAAAGGGGTAGTCCGGCAGGTTTTCATACAGCACCCGGCCCATTTCCAGCGCGGCGTCCACACGGGCAAAATAGCACAGCAGGTGAATTTCCTCCGCGCTGGTCACCTCGATGCCCGGCAAAAACCCCAGGCCGTAGGCCCGGCAGGCGCGCTGCACGGCGGGCAGGTTGCCCGCGGCATTGTGGTCCGTCACGGCGATATAATCCAGCCCCGCCAGCTTGGCAAAGCCCGCAATGTTGGCGGGGGTCATGTCCTCACTGGCACAGGGGGAAAGGCAGGAGTGAAGGTGAAAATCATAGCTGGGGCCGCTCATAACCCCGCCAGGCCAGCCGCTTTGGCAATGGCCAGGCCCGCTTCAAACACGGGCAGTTTGGTACAGACCACATGGATGCCTTCGGAGGTGGCCCGGGCCTGGGCCGCGGCGTCCAGCTCCACCCCTTCGCACAATACCAGGGCGGCCACCTCGGCCAGCGAAGCCACCGCCAGCGCATTCACATTGCCCATCACGGTGCACCAGGCGCAGCCGGCGGGCGCGCGGCCCATGGCCCAGCTCAAAAGGTCGGCGCAGTAGATGCCGGTCAGCTCCCGCTCCTCCCCCTGCACGGCCACCGTAAAATCCCCAAGGGCCACCAACTCAGTTGTTTTCATCTGCTTCACCCGTCTTATCTTCTGGTTTTTTGTTTTTTCTTCTCTTTTTTACCGTTTCTAAGCCTTCGCCATACCCCACCGCCGCCAGTACGGCCTCCATCCGGCGGCGCATCAGCACCACACAATCGTTCATGCTGGCCGCGCCCCGCACCACGTCATCCGCAAAGGCCGCACAGGTGGGCGCACCGCAGCTTCCACAGTCCAGCAGGGGCAGTTTCTGCAGAATGGTGGCCGCCTCTGCATACATGGCAAAGCTCTCCGCCTTGGTTTTGCCCAGTTCCATGGCGGGCAGATACTCCAAGCTGGCATTCCAGCGCATGGCGGGGGGGATGCCATCCTCCAGGCGGCTGCTGCTCACCGGCATATAGCGGCGCACCTTGTTCAGCTTGGCACGGGCGATGTAGGGGTTTTCCACCTGCAACACACCGCCCACGCAGCCGCCCGCACAGGCGTTCAGCTCCACAAATTCAAGGCCGGTG
>CAYYLW010000075.1:0-12491 GCA_964472465.1 uncultured Oscillospiraceae bacterium
TGAATGGAGATGAATGAATTTGGATAGCCCTAGCAAACGGCCGGACGCTGCGGTCGATGAAATTTTGGCAGAATTGCGTGCCAAGAGCGGCCAGGCTGCAAAACCTGCCGACACGGAACTGGATAGAATACTGGCCGAACTGAAAGGCGGAACGGTGGCCAAGCCTGCCGCCAAAGCCACGACTGCGGCAAGCCCTGCCCCTGCGGCTAAACCGCAGCCACAGGTTAAGCCGCAACCACAGGCAAAACCGCAAGCGGCGGTTGCCCCACAGGCGGCCCAAGCGGTACCGCCGGCGGCCCCGCCGCCGCACGCGGGCGCGCAGCGCCCCGCGCGCCCTGCGCCGAAGGCGCAGGGGCCGGGGGAACACACCCTGCTGGAGCGGGCGTCCATCAGCGAGACGCGGCGCCTGCCTGTGTTAGGCGACCCTGCCAGCCTGGACCCCATAGGCCCACGTGCCGGCAAGGCGGCGGCGCTGGAACGGGTGGAGCAGGATAAATATGTGGGAGACGAGGAGCTGACCAGTTGGTTTAGCTCCGATACCGAGTTGCACACCACCCGCCGTGAGATGAAGCAGGCGGAAAAAGAACGGAAAAAGCAATATAAGGCGGAGGAAAAAGCGCGGCGTACGAATAAACCACCCAGGGAGGAGCCGGAGGACGAGCTGCCGTTTGAAGATGAGCCGCCCGTGGCCAACATCACGGTGGCGCAGCCGGAAGACGGTGGCCATGCCCTGCGGGTGGCCTTTGACGAGATTCAAAAGCCGGCGGATTTGCCCCCCAGGCCGGGGCGCCGCCAGCCGGAGCCAGCCCTGCCCAAGGAGGGGATGAGCCTGATTGAACTGGCCCAGACCGCCCGGGAGGCGGCCCTGCCCGCTGACGACGAGGACGAGTGGTTCGACGACGAGGACGAAAACTATGTGCCCGGCGAGAGGACACTGGCTTTTCGCGCCATCCGCGGGGCACTGGAAGAAAAGCTGGCCGACCCTGCCCCCAAGGCCCCCCCGCCCCCGGTGAAAACCCAAATGTTCAAGGCCCAGGCGGCAGCGGATGCCGAACTGGGCAAAACCCAGGCTTTTGTGGCCGGGGCCACCACGGTGGCAGCGGCCGGTACGGGCAAAACCCAGGCCTTTGCGGGGCAAAAACCCAAAATGGAACGCAAGGACACCAAGCAGTTTGACATCGCCGAAGAGGACGAGCGGCGGGTGCCCACCGCGGCTTACACCCAGGAGTTTGAAAAAGAACAGTTGGCGGCACCGCCGCCCGCTGCATCTGCCGAGGGTGGCAAAGCGGTGGGGCAGGGGCAGAAAAACCTCTATGTGGACGAGATGGTGGACGAAAAATTCCGCGCCTTTTTTGGCGAGACGGTGATTGTGGACCAAAACGCCGCCGAGGGAGAGCCGCGTGTGAAACGTGGCAAGAAAAGCCGCCGCAGCCGCACGGCCCTGCTCACAGGGGAGTTTGCAAAGCTCACCGAAGCCGCCGAGGACGAGAGCGAAGAGGACTTCGACGATTATAGTAACCCGCAGGATGCCGAGCAGGTGGAGGCCGATTTGGTGGCCCTGCGTAAAACGCTTACCACCCGCAGTGTGGCTTCCGGTGTGGCGGCGCTGCTGCTGTTCTGGATGGCCTTTGGCTACAGCGGGGTACTTCCTCTGCCGGAGTTTTTGGCGGTGGGGGCTTCTCCCATGATGTTCGCCATGGTGTATCTGGCACTGGTGGTGGCCGTGATTGTGCTGAACTTCACCACCGTGGCCAGCGGTTTAATTGGCCTGTTTGGGGAACCAACGGTGGATACCACCGGGGCCATTGCCGCCGTGGCGGCCCTGTTGCAGGGGGTGGTGTTGCTGGTGCAATTACTCACCGGTGGCGCCCCCGACGTGAGCCTATTTGGCACCTTGGCCGCCCTGATTCTGTGTTTCAACTCCCTGGGCAAGCAGGTGCGCAGCACGGCGATACTGGAAAACTTCCGCCTGGCCAGCGGCGGGCTGGAACACAGCGCCGCCTACGTGATGGACGGTGGGCAGGAGGTGGCCTTCCACATCACCAAAGGTCTGGAAGAGGAAAACCCCTCCATCCTCATCAGCCGCCCCACGGCGCTGGTAAAGGGTTTTTTGCGGCAGAGTTTCTCCATGCGGTGGAGCGACCGCATGGGCAAAATTTTGGGCTGGGTGCTGCTGGGTTCCTGTGTGGTGGCGGAGGTGATTGCCTATTTCATCACCAAGGACATCATGCAGGCGGTTACCTGTATGGCCGCCACGGCCTGTATTGCCGCCCCGCTTTCGGCCACCCTGCTTTCGGGCGTGCCTTCCCGGCTTTTGCAACAGAGCAGCGGCAGAATAGGCGCCGTGGTTCCAGGCTGGAGCGCCATTGAGGACCTGGGAGAGGTGAACGTGGTGATGGCGGGCGCGCGGGACATCTTCCCGCCCAACAGCTTGTTCCTCAAAGGCATCAAAACCTTTGAGCAGGAACGCATCGACCTTGCCATTCTCTACGCTTCCAGTATCCTGGTGGAGGGCTGCGACACCCTGCGCGATATCTTCTTAGCGATGATTCAAAACAAGCAGGACATGTTGTTCAAGGTGGAAAACCTGATGGCCGAGACCGGGCGCGGCTTCATGGGGTTTGTGGATAACAACCGGGTGCTGGTGGGCACGCGGGAAATGATGCAGATGCACGACATTGACCCCCCGCCCCTAGAAGTGGAGATGAAAGTGACCGCCGACGGGAGCCTGCCGCTGTACTTGGCGGTATCGGGCAAATTGTTTGCCATGTTCCTGGTGGCCTATGCGCCCGATGAAGGGGTACAGGGCACCCTGGACGGCCTGGTACGCAGCGGCCTTTCGGTGCTGGTGACCAGTGAGGACCCCAACGTGAGCAACGATTTGATTGAAAGGGTGTACCAGTTGCCCAAGGGTGTGGTGAAGGTACTGGGCCGCCGGGAGATGGAGTTGCTGGAGCCTTTGCGCAGCTACCTGCCCGAAAGCGAAGGCGTGATGACGCACATTGGTACCTTCACCAGCTTTATTGGGGGTATGCGTGCGGCGGCGGGCTGCGCCGCCAGCGAGCGGATGAGCGCCATCGTGCAGGCTGCCGGGGTGGGCCTGGCCTGCCTTCTGTGTTTGCTGCTGGCCATCAGCGGGGGTTTGTCCATCCTCTCGCTTAGCATCGTGCTGTTGTACCAACTGGGCTGGGCGGCGCTTGTCAGCATCCTGCCGTTCGCGCGGCGGTATTAAGGCGGCATAGCCTGTATCTATTAAGCCAGGGGGCGCAATAGGTGAATCGGTCGTTTCCTCCCCGGCGCATTTGGGGAGAAAACTTTTTTCTACCGGTATCAACCGTTCTATCTCTATATAACATATATAAGAAGGAGGCTGCCTATGCAGCGGTATTTTGAAACGGAACTGGGATGGATGCGGGCAGAGGAAGAAGCAGGTGCCCTGCACACCCTGTGCTTTTGCAAAGCGGGGGCCGCCGGTGGGGATAGCCCGCTGCTGCAAGAAACCCAGCGCCAGGTACTGGCGTATCTGGCCGGAACCCTGTGTGGCTTCAGCCTACCGCTTGCCCCCCAGGGGACGTCATTTCAAAAAGAGGTATGGCAGGCCTTGCAAGCCATCCCCTATGGCGAAACCCGTAGTTACCAGCAGGTGGCCGCCGCCGTGGGCCGCCCCAAAGCCTGCCGTGCGGTGGGCAGCGCCAATGGGGCAAACCCCCTTGTCCTCGTTATACCCTGCCACCGGGTGCTGCGCAGTGGCGGGGCGCTGGGCGGCTACGCCTACGGTTTGGATATCAAACAGGAATTGCTGGCTTTGGAACAGCGGAATAAAAAGTAGGAAAAAATACAGAAGATTTTCATGCGGAGCCAAACCTTGCCATAAGATGTCAACTTTTTTGTGCTAGGATGTAGGCACAGGGGAAAACAAGCCCCCCAAGCAAATTTGGCCAGGCATAGTGAGTGGAACAACATGCCTGGGTTTGTGTAAAAAAGAAGGGAGACAGAAGATGGAAGGAAAATTTTGTCAAAGTTGCGGTATGCCCATGGAGGGCGACCAAGCACAGTATGGAACGAATGCCGACGGCAGCCAGAACGGGGACTATTGCCTGTATTGTTACAAAGACGGTGATTTTACCGGCCAGATGAGCATGCAGGAGATGATTGAATTTTGCCTACCGCATGTAGCCCAGGCAAACCCGGCCCTGGGTGAAGCGGGCGCGCGCAAGATGATGGAAGAATTTTTCCCGCAGTTGCTACGCTGGAAAACCGCCGGATAGTAAGATAAGGCCGCAAAACACCCCTGCCACTCGACAGGGGTGTTTTGCGGCCACCTGCCTTTGCTTGACAAGCGGCGGGTGAACCGATATAATTTGTTTGTTTAACTAAGCAATTGTTTAGGCTACCTAAGTAACGGCAAGAAAGGCGGCGCATGGCTGCACCATACTAACATTCAAACTGGATATTAGTATAAAGAGAGGATGGCGCCACATGGACGCTTTTGAAAAGCAGCTAAGCCGCGTGATGCTGAACACCTACCGCGCGCTGGAAAAGCTGGAGCGGGTGTTGGTGGCCGCCAGCCGCGCCACCAACCTCACCATTGGCGAGGTGCATCTTTTGGAGGCGGTGGCCGAGGTGTCCAGCGAGAGTGAAGCGGGCGGCGCCAGCATCAGTGAGCTGGGCGAGTACATGGAAATAAGCCTGCCCAGCGTGACGGCCGCGGTGAATAAGCTGGTGGCAAAAGGCTATGTGTGCAAGAAAAAGGCGGCGGGCGATGGGCGGGTGGTGCTGGTGAGCCTAAGCCGAACGGGCCGCCGGGCCGAGCGGGCCCACCAATATTTCCACCGTAAGCTGGTGCGTGCGGTAACGGCCGAACTTTCGGAGGATGAAAAACGCGCCATCATCAAGGGTGTGGGCAAGATGGAAGCGTTTTTAGAGCGGAACATTGATGAATATGCAAAAAATACCAAGCGGTTTTATTAGGAGATACTATGAGCCTTCAAATCTTGGGTACGGGTAGCGCCCTGCCAGAGCTTATAAAGAACAACGATGCTCTTGCCGGGTTTCTGGATACTAGCGACGAATGGATTGTGGCGCGCACCGGCATCCACCAGCGGCACTGGCTGAACGGAGAAACGGTGGATGAACTGGCTGTGCAAGCGGGCCGCCGCGCGCTAGAGGATGCCGGGGTACAGCCGGAGGAGCTGGACTATATCCTGTGCGCTACCTTGGGCGGGGAGTATATCACCCCCCCGCTGGCCTGCATGGTGCAAAAGGCCCTGGGTGCCCATTGCCCGGCGGTGGATTTGAACGCGGCTTGCAGTGGCTTTATGTATGCTTTGGATATGGCCGCCGCCTGCCTGGCCCGCGGCGCTAAAAAAGTGCTTGTACTGGGCGCCGAAGGGCTGACCCGTTTTGCAGACTGGACAGACCGCTCCACCTGCGTGCTGTTTGGCGATGGCGCGGGCGCGGTGGTGGTTGCACCTGGTGAGAACATGCCCTACATGAAACTGGTGAGCGACGGACAGGTGGATATGCTGAATATTCCGGCCGCCAGCGGCAACATGCCGCTGGACCAAACCCCTCTGCGCAAGCCGCGCCAGCCCTCCTACGTGAACATGGATGGCGGGGAGGTATATAAATTCGCCGTGCGGGCGGTGGCCGACGGAATAAGGGACGCGTTGAAAGCCATGAACCTGGCGCCCGAAGAGGTAGACCATGTGCTGCTGCACCAGGCCAACCTGCGCATCATCGAAGCGGCCAAGAAAAAACTGCCCATCCCGCACGACCGTTACCATGTGAACATCGACAGGATGGGAAACATGTCGGCGGCCAGCGTGCCGGTGCTGCTGGACGAATGCAACCGCGCGGGCAGTTTCCGCCCGGGGGATATCCTCATTCTAAACGCCTTTGGCGGCGGGCTTACCATTGGCACAGCCGTGCTGCGCTGGGGCAGGGCTTAGCATAGACGCACCTACCATGCGTTATGCCGCTTTTGGCGGCCAGGATGAATGCCTGCGTTCGCCATATCCATCGTTAAGTTCATCTGTTCTAGGCAAACACCAATAACCGGGCGAAATAGGCCCGGCTTGGAATACAAACCACTAAAAAAACAAGACAAAAAAAGGAGACGGACACAATGGAAACACTCAAACAAATCGAAGAGATCATGGGCGAATACAAAGACCTGGAAGAGGGCAGCTTGACCGCCGAAACCACCTTTGAAGACCTGGAACTGGACAGCCTGGACCTGGTGGATATGGCCATGGCCTGCGAGGATAAATTCGGCGTGACGGTGGAAATTAGCGAGGATATAAAAACCGTGGGCGACCTGATGAAGCTGATTGACAGCCAGAAAGAGTAAGGAGAGAGCATTTTGCTGAAAACACCACTGTGTGATATTTTGTCCATCGAGTACCCGGTTATCCAAGGCGGTATGGCCTGGATAGCCGACGCGGAGCTGGCGGCTGCCGTTTCCAATGCCGGGGGCCTGGGGCTTATCGCGGCCATGAACGCCGACGCTGATACCGTGCGCGGGGAGATCCGCAAATGCAGGCAACTCACCGATAAACCCTTCGGTGTGAACATTATGCTGATGAGCCCTTTCGCCGCGCAAGTGGCCGAAATGGTGGTGGAGGAGAAGGTACCGGTGGTGACCACCGGCGCGGGTAACCCCGGCAAATATGTGGCGAAATGGAAAGAGGCCGGCATTCTTGTGATGCCGGTGGTGGCCAGCGTGGCGCATGCCCGCATGATGGAAAAAAGCGGCGTGGACGCCGTGATTGCCGAGGGCGGTGAGAGCGGCGGGCACATTGGAGAATCCACCACCATGGTGCTGGTGCCCCAGGTGTGCGATGCAGTGAACATTCCGGTGGTGGCCGCGGGTGGCATTGCCGATGGCCGCGGCATGGCGGCGGCCATGATATTGGGGGCCGCCGGGGTGCAGATGGGCACCCGCTTTTTGGTGGCGGAAGAGTGCAACGTGCATCAAAACTACAAGAATAAAGTTTTAAAGGCCAAGGACATCGACACCATGGCCACTGGCCGCAGGCTGGGGCACCCCGTGCGCGGCCTGCGCAACAATTTCATGCGCGAGTTTTTGAAGAAGGAGTACGATTCCTCGGTGAGTGACGAGGAGCTGGAGGCCTTTGGTTCGGGCAGTTTATACCGCGCGGCCATTGAAGGGGACGAGAAAAACGGTTCCTTCTTGGCGGGGCAAATTGCCGGGATGGTGTGCGCGTCGGCCACCGCCGGGGAGATTGTGCACGGCGTATGCCAAGAGGCAGAAAAGATTTTACAAAAGGCCCCCACGTTGGTGGGCTGAGAGGCGGCTAACCGCAGCCCAGTGACAAAGGGGGAGAAAGCACGATGAGTAAGACCGCATTTTTATTTGCCGGGCAGGGCGCCCAGGCTTCTGGTATGGGCAAAAGCCTGTACGAGATGGGGGGCGAAGCCGCCCGTGTGTTGGATATGGCCGAAGCCATCCGCCCGGGCACCCTGGCCGATTGTTTTGAAGGCAGTGCCGAACACCTGGCCCAAACCGAGGTGACCCAGCCCTGTGTATTCATTGTGGACCTGGCCGCGGCCTGTGCGGCGTATGAGCGCGGGGAGCAGCCGGATGCCCTGGCGGGTTTTTCCCTGGGGGAGTTGGCCGCGCTCAGTTTTGCCGGGGCCTTCCGGCCAGCGGGCCAGCGCGCCTACACCGAGGGCGAGCGTGATTTTGAGAAAAATGGCTTTGCCCGGGGCTTTGCCGCCGTGTGCAAGCGCGCCGCAGCCATGGCGAAAGCCGCCGAAGAAGCCCCCGGTGGGATGTGCGCGGTGCTCAAGCTGCCAGATGCCGAGGTGGAGGACTTGTGTAAACGCTTTACCGGGGCCGGGCATAGCGCGTTGTACCCGGTGAACTACAACTGCCCAGGCCAACTGGTGGTGGCGGGCGCGGCCGGGGAACTGGCCGAATTTGCCGCTTTTGTGAAAGAAAACGGCGGCACCGCCCGCCCTCTGCCCGTGAGCGGGGCCTTCCATTCGCCGTATGTGGCGCCGGCCCGCGAGGTGTTTGGCGCCTATTTAAGCGAGTTGGGCCTCTGCCAGCCGGTGTTGCCGGTGTATGCCAACTTAAACGCCGCGCCCTATGGCGAAAACGTTACCGAAACCCTGGCCGACCAGATGACCAACCCGGTACGCTGGACGCAGCTTGTGCAGCGCCTTTGGCAGGATGGTTGTACACGCTTTATAGAACTGGGCCCAGGGCGCACCTTAACGGGGTTTGTGAAGCGCATTTTGCCACAGGCGAGCCTGGCCAATGTGCAGGATGCCGAGGGTGTGGCCGCCCTTTTAGAAGCCTAGGCCCTGCTAGGCGGCGGAAGAATTTGTGATGAAGGATGGTGGGGGATGATTGCCCTTGCCGAAGGTGAGCTATGAGTTTGGAAAACAAAGTTGCGCTGGTAACGGGTGCTTCCCGCGGCATTGGCCGCGCCATTGCACTGGAGCTGGCGCAGGCCGGGGCCCAGGTGGTCCTGGTGTATGCAGGGAACGAAACGGCTGCGCAGGAGACAAAGGCCGCCATTGAGCTGGCGGGGGGGAAGGCCAAAACCTACCGCTGCGACGTGGGGGATTTTACCGCCACCAAGGCGCTGTGCGAAACTGTGATAGCGGATTTTGGCGGGGCAGATATCCTGGTGAACAATGCGGGTATCACGCGCGACGCGCTGATTTTACAGATGAAAGAAGAGCAGTTTGACGAGGTGCTGGCCACCAACCTAAAAGGGGCCTTCAACATGACAAAACACCTCTACCAGCATTTTATGCGCAAGCGCAGTGGGCGAATCGTCAACATCAGTAGTGTGATAGGGCTGACGGGGAACGCCGGGCAGGCAAACTACGCCGCGGCCAAGGCCGGACTGGTGGGCCTTACCAAGAGCACCGCCAAAGAGCTGGCCGGGCGGGGCGTTACCTGCAATGCGGTGGCCCCTGGGTTTATTGAAACCGAGATGACCGCGACCCTCCTGGAAAAAATACGGGAGAAGATGCTGGCCGAGATTCCGCAGCAACGGGCGGGAACACCAGAAGATGTGGCCCGCCTGGTGGCCTTTTTGGCATCGGACGCGGCGGGCTATATTACCGGAGAGCTAATTCGGGTAGACGGCGGGCTATGCATGTAGCATGGCCCAGCAGATGACGGGAGAAAGATGATGAGACGAGTTGTTGTAACGGGCCTGGGCGCCCTCACGCCGGTGGGCAATACAGCGCCCGAAACCTGGGAAAGTTTGCTGGCCGGGAAAAACGGCATTGCACCCATCACCTATTTTGATACCAGTGACTATAAGGCCAAGCTGGCGGGGGAACTGAAAGGTTTTAACCCGCTTGACCACATGGAAAAAAGCGAGGCCAGAAAATATGACCCATACATTCAATACCTGATTGTGGCGGCAAACGAGTGCATGAAAGACGCCGCCATTGCAGGCACCATGCCCCCAGAGCGCATGGGGGCCTATCTTTCCAGCGGCATTGGCGGCATACAAACCACCATGCGCGAGGCAGAGCGTTTGTTCGACGGCGCGGCGCGCCTTTCGCCCTTCATGATTCCCATGATGATTGCCAACATGGGCGCGGGCGTGGTGGCCATGCAGCACAATTTAAAAGGCCCCACCCTGCCGGTGGTGACGGCCTGCGCCACTTCCAGCAACACCATTGGCGAAGCCTTTCGCGCCATCAAGCACGGCTATGCCGATGCGGTGCTGGCGGGCGGCAGCGAGGCGTCTATCTGCCCGCTGGCCGTGAAGGGCTTTTTGGCATGCCAGGCCCTTACCACCTGTGAGGACCCGGCCCTGGCCAGCATCCCCTTCGACGCCCGCCGCAGCGGCTTTGTGATGGGTGAGGGGGCGGCCTGCGTGATGCTGGAGGAATATGAGCACGCCAAAGAGCGCGGCGCGCATATCTACGCCGAGGTGGTGGGTTATGGCAACACCTGCGACGCCCACCATTTCACCGCGCCGGAGCCCGAGGCCGACGGCATTTACCGTGCGGTACGCCTGGCCATGGAGGAGAGTGGTATTTTGCAGGTGGACCAAAACACCTATGTGAACGCCCACGGCACCAGCACAGAACTGAACGATAAAACCGAGACCCTGGGCTTTAAACGGTCTTTTGGGGAGGAGGGCGCACGTGCGGTGGCTATCTCCAGCACCAAAAGCATGACGGGGCACCTATTGGGCGCGGCTGGCGCCACCGAGGCCATTGCCACGGTGATGGCCCTGCAAGAGGGCACCGCGCCGCCCACCATTGGCCTACAGGAAAGAGACCCGGATTGTGATTTGGACTACACCCCTGGCGTAGCGGTGAAGCGCCCGTTTGATAAAGCTTTTTCTACCAACTTGGGTTTTGGCGGGCACAATGCCTGCCTGGCGTTTAAAAAAGTGTAGAGACAGATATTTTAATGGAAAAGCCGGGAGGCGATGGTATGGATTTTGAGAGTGTGAAACAACTGGCAGACCTGATGGAGGAACGTGGGCTGAGCCGGATAGAAGTGTGTGAGGGAGACCGCAAAATCTCCCTGGCCAAAGAGGTGCCGCAGGTGGTGCAGCAGGCCTACGCCCCACCCGCCGCGCCGCACAGCGGCGCGGCGCCCGCGGCGGAAGCCGCGGGTGTACCGGCGCCCGAGGCGCCGGTACAGGTGGGCGAGGCCCTCACCAGCCCCCTGGTGGGGGTGGTATATCTGGCCGCAAAACCGGGCGCGGCTCCCTTTGCCACCGTGGGCGATAAGGTGACCAAAGGCCAAACCCTGTGCATTGTGGAAGCCATGAAGGTGATGAACGAATTCACCGCCCCGCGCGACGGCGAGATTGTGGACGTTTGCATTGAGAATGAAGAGCTGGTGGAGTTTGGCCAGGTGCTCTTCCGTATGGTGTAAAGCGATGAAACGCGAAGAGATTGAGCAGATTTTGCCCCACCGCCCCCCCATGCTGCTGGTGGAAGAGGTGGATTTGGCCGAGGACGGCAGCGCCATTGGCCGCTACACCGTGAAGGGTGACGAGTTCTTTTTGCAAGGCCATTTTCCCGGCCAGCCCGTGGTGCCCGGCGTCATTCTGTGCGAGATGATGGCTCAGGCCTGCTGTGTGCTGCTGAGCGAAAAGCAGAAAGAGACCAAAGCGACGCCTTTTTTCACCAAGCTGGACAAGGTGAAATTCCGCCGCCCGGTACGCCCAGGGGATGTGCTGGTGAGCGAGTGCCGCATCACCAAGGAACGCCCCCCCTTCTATTTTGCCGAGGGCAAGGGCCGTGTGGACGGTGAGGTGGCCGTGCAGGGCGAGTTCAGCTTTGCACTGGTGGAAGAAAAATAAACCGCCGGAAAAATTTGGCTTTGCGCAAAGGGCCGGGGTAAAGTAAGCGGGCCGTTTTTACAAACAGGCCCGGCCTATCCAAGGGCTATTTGCCACTATGAGGTAAGCAGATGTTTCGTAAGATTTTAATTGCCAACCGGGGAGAGGTTGCCGTGCGGATTATCCGCGCGTGCAAGGAGATGGGCGTGGCCACCGTGGCTGTGTATAGCGCAGCCGACAAAGAGGCCCTGCACGCCCAGCTTGCGGATGAGGCCGTGTGCATCGGCCCGCCCAAAGTGCAGGATAGCTATCTCAACATGGCCGCTATTTTGAGTGCGGCCGTGGCCACCGGGGCCGAGGCCATCCACCCCGGCTATGGCCTTTTAAGCGAGAACGCCCGCTTCGCGCGTTTGTGCGAGGAGTGCAAGATTGTGTTCATAGGGCCCACGGCGCGCCAAATATCCCTTTTGGGGGACAAGGAGGCCGCCCGCAAAACTATGCAGGAGGCCGGGGTGCCGGTGATACCGGGCAGCGAAGCGGTTCCTTCCGCCCGGGCTGCTTTCAAGGAGGCAAAACGCATTGGCCTGCCGCTGCTGATCAAAGCGCGAGCGGGCGGTGGCGGGCGGGGTATCCGCCGGGTGGACGACCTGGCCGAGATTCCGGCGGCCTTCGCGGCGGCCTCGCAGGAGGCCAAGGCGGCATTTGGAGATGGCGGCTGTTATATCGAGCGTCTGCTCACCAATGTAAAACATGTGGAAATGCAGCTTTTGTGTGATACCCACGGCAATGCCGTGTGCCTGGGCGAGCGGGAATGCAGTGTACAGCGCAACAACCAGAAGCTGCTGGAAGAAAGCCCCTCCCCTGCGGTGAATGCCGGTATTCGCAACAAAATGGTGAAAGCCAGCTTGGCCGCAGCCAGGGCGGTAGGCTACCGGGGGCTTGGTACCATCGAGTTTTTGCTGGACAGCGAGGGACAGTTCTATTTTATGGAAATGAACACCCGCTTGCAGGTGGAACACCCGGTTACCGAAGCGGTGACGGGCATTGACCTGGTGAAATGGCAAATCCGGGTGGCGGCGGGCAAAAAACTGCGCTTCACACAAAACGATATTGAAATTCGTGGGCACGCCATCGAATGCCGCATCAACGCCGAGGACGTGAAGAAGGGCTTTTTGCCCCAAAGCGGCC
>CAYYLW010000076.1:0-12313 GCA_964472465.1 uncultured Oscillospiraceae bacterium
TGAAAGGACAGGTGAATGGTATGGATTTCGCAAAGGTGAAGGCCGCCGCCGAAGGGTATAAGGCAGATATGACAAAATTGCTTCGTGACATGGTTCGTTTCCCAGGCGAGAGCGCCGACGAAAAGAAAAAGGTTGACCGTGTGGCGGAGGAAATGCGTAAACTGGGCTTCGACAAAGTGGAGATTGACCCGCAGGGCAACTTGCTGGGTTACATGGGCAGCGGCAAAACCTTGATTGCCTTCGACGGCCACATCGACACTGTGGGCGTTGGCAACCGCGATAACTGGACTTTCGACCCTTATGAGGGCTATGAGAACGACGAAGAAATTGGTGGACGTGGCACCTCGGATCAAGAGGGCGGCATCGTTAGCGCCGTCTACGGTGCCAAAATCATGAAGGATTTGGGGCTGCTGAACGACAAATACCAGGTTCTCGTGGCCGCCACCGTTCAGGAAGAAGACTGCGACGGCTTGTGCTGGCAGTATATCATCAACGAGGATAAAGTTCGCCCCGAGTTTGTGGTGCTGAACGAGCCCACCGACGGCGGCATTTACCGTGGCCACCGTGGCCGCATGGAAATTCGTGTGGACGTGAAGGGCATCAGTTGCCATGGCAGCGCCCCCGAACGTGGTGATAATGCCATCTACAAGATGGCCGAAATCCTGCTGGACATCCGCGCACTGAATGAGAATGACGCCGCCGACGGCACCGAGATTAAAGGTCTTGTGAAGATGCTGGAGGAGAAATACAACCCCGCATGGAAAGACGCCCGTTTCTTGGGCCGGGGCACCGTAACCACCAGCGAAATTTTCTTCACCTCCCCCAGCCGCTGCGCCGTGGCCGATAGCTGCGCCGTATCGCTGGACCGCCGCATGACCGCGGGCGAAACCTGGGAGAGCTGCCTGGACGAAATTCGCGCCCTGCCTGCTGTAAAAAAATACGGAGACGATGTAAAAGTTTCGATGTACCAATATGAACGCCCCTCCTACACCGGCTGTGTATACCCCATTGAATGCTACTTCCCCACCTGGGTTATCCCGGAGGATCACCCCATCACCAAGGCCATGGAAGCCAGTTACAAGGGCCTGTATGGCGACAAACGCACCGGCCCGGCCGAAGAGCTGGCCATGCGCCAATCCCGCCCGCTTACCGACAAATGGACCTTCTCCACCAACGGCGTTACCATCATGGGCCGCAACGGTATCCCCTGCATCGGCTTCGGCCCGGGCGCCGAAGCACAGGCCCACGCCCCCAACGAGAAAACCTGGAAGGAAGACCTGGTTCGTTGCGCGGCCGTCTTTGCCGCCCTTCCCACCATGTATGTAGGCGAATAAATATTTTAACTGGCAATATATAAACAGCTACTATATTTATAGGTGATGAATTATTAGGAGGTATTTTAAATGAGTAATTTTGCCGAACTGATGCAGAAACTAGAAAAACTGAATACCAGCGCGATGTACCAAAACGATTTTCTGCTGACCTGGGAAAAAACCGATGACGAAATTGCCGCCACTTTCGCGGTGGCCGACGCCCTGCGCGATTTGCGCGAGCGGAACATCTCCAGCCGTATTTTCGATTCCGGCCTTGGGGTATCCCTCTTCCGCGATAACTCCACCCGTACCCGTTTTTCCTTTGCTTCTGCCTGCAACCTGCTGGGCCTGGAAGTGCAAGATTTGGACGAGGGGAAAAGCCAGATTGCCCACGGGGAAACCGTGCGCGAAACGGCCAACATGGTCTCTTTCATGGCCGATGTCATCGGCATACGCGACGACATGTACATTGGCAAGGGCAACACCTACATGCGGGAGGTCTCGGCCTCTGTGCAAGAGGGCCACAAAGAGGGCACCTTGGAACAACGCCCCACCCTGGTAAACCTGCAATGTGACATCGACCATCCCACCCAGGCCATGGCCGATATGGACCATATCATCCATGAGTTCGGCGGCGTGGAAAACCTGAAAGGCAAAAAGATTGCCATGACCTGGGCCTACTCTCCCAGCTATGGCAAGCCCCTTTCCGTACCACAGGGCATCATTGGCCTGATGAGCCGGTTTGGCATGGATGTGGTGCTGGCCCACCCCGAAGGCTACGAAGTGATGCCCGAGGTGGAAGAGGTGGCCAAGAAGCATGCAGCCAGTACCGGCGGTAGTTTCAAACGCACCAACAACATGAAAGAGGCTTTTGAAGGCGCCGACATCGTGTACCCCAAAAGCTGGGCCCCCTTTAAAGCCATGGAAAAACGCACAAACCTGTACGGCGAGGGCGATTTTGACGGCATCAAGACCTTGGAAAAAGAACTTCTGGCCCAGAATGGTGCGTTTAAAGACTGGGAGTGCACTGAGGATTTGATGAAGGTGACAAATGGCGGCAAGGCCCTGTACATGCACTGCCTGCCCGCCGATATCACCGGCGTTTCCTGCAAAGAGGGTGAGGTTGCGGCCAGCGTGTTCGACCGCTACCGCAAGCCCCTATACCGTGAGGCCGGCTTTAAGCCCTACATCATTGCCGCCATGATTTTCCTTGCCAAAATGAAGGACCCGTCTGGCGCACTGAAGGCCCTGGAAGCACAAGACATCAAACGCATTTTTAATTTCTAATTTTATTACACCTGCTGTTTTCTTATCTTAGAGAACAGCAGGTAACTGATTTATTGGAACGCAACTAAACCAATGAGGAGAAACAGAATAATGAGCAAAAGCAGAATTGTATTGGCGCTGGGCGGTAACGCACTGGGAGACACCTTGGACGAGCAAATGCGTGCTGTCCAGCTAACCTCGAAGGCCATTGTTGGCCTAATTGAAGCTGGCAACGAAGTGGTGATTGCCCATGGCAACGGCCCCCAGGTGGGCATGATTAACCTGGCCATGGAAAGCGCCGGCAAAACCGAGGCAAAAACGCCCTACATCCCCATGTCGGTGTGTGTGGCCATGAGCCAGGGCTATATTGGTTACGACCTGCAAAACGCCCTGCGGGAAGAACTGCTGAACCGTGGGCTAAACATCCCCGTGGCCTCCATCATCACCCAGACGCTGGTGGATGCGAACGACCCCGCTTTCAACGACCCCACCAAGCCCATTGGCAGCTTCTACACCGAAGAAGAAGCCCAGGAGATGATGAAGACCCGTGGCTATAAGATGAAAGAGGACGCCGGCCGTGGCTGGCGCCGGGTGGTGGCCAGCCCCCGCCCCATCGACATTGTGGAAAAAGAAACCGTAAAAGCTTTGCTGGACGCCGGGCAGGTGGTCATCGCTGTGGGCGGTGGCGGCATTCCCGTACGCAACACCAAAGACAACCGTTTGGATGGTGCCAGCGCCGTGGTGGATAAAGATTTTGCCTCTGCAAAACTGGCCGAAATCATCGACGCTGACTACCTCATCATCCTCACCGCGGTGGAGAAGGTGGCCGTCAACTTCCGCAAACCAGACGAAAAATGGCTGGACACCCTCAGCTTGGACGAAGCCCAAAAATATATCGAAGAAGGGCAGTTTGCCCCTGGTTCCATGCTGCCCAAGGTAGAGGCCGCCATGAGTTTTGCCGCCTCTAAGCCAGGCCGTAAATCCCTCATCACCCTGCTGGAAAAAGCAGAAGAGGGCATCGCGGGCAAAACCGGCACCACCATCAGCCAATCCTAAACTGCCAGGTCTGCCGCCAAAAGCGGCAGACCTGGACCTATCCAATCATTTGTTCATTTTTTACATATTTATGTATTTTATTTTGTATCCGGACAGGTGAATATAGGCCTATATTTCTGTCCAGATAGAACATCTGATTGGATAGGTTGTAACACAAATTTCTTTCTCTGCTGCCCGCATGTTTGCTTTTTCCGCATAATGGTAAAGGGGGAAAATAGTATGGTTTTAATTGGCAATGGACGGATGATTACCTGGGAGGACACAGCACCCTATTATGAGGACGGCTGTGTTGCTGTGGAGGGTGGCCGCATTGTGGCCGTGGGCCCCACCGCGAAACTGCGCGCCGACTATCCACAGGCAGAATTTTACGATGCTGCCGGGCGCCTCATTATGCCGGGCATCATCAATGCCCACACCCACATCTATTCCTCTTTTGCGCGGGGGCTTAGCCTGCCCCAGGCAGAACCCAACAAGGATTTTCTGGAAATTTTGGAGAACATGTGGTGGCGCATTGATAAGGTGCTGGATTTGGAGGACTGCCGCTACAGCGCCTATGCCACGGGCCTTGAGAGCATCCGCTGCGGGGTGACCACCCTGTTTGATCACCACGCCAGCCAGCACCATGTAAAGGGCAGTCTCTTTGCCATCCATGATTCTTTGAAGGACATTGGGCTGCGCGCTTCACTGTGCTATGAAGTGAGTGACCGCGACGGTGCGAACATCACCCGGCAGGCCATTGAAGAGAATGTTGAATTTATAGATTTTGCGCAAGATCAGCCTGGGGATATGATTAAGGGTATGTTTGGCCTGCACGCTTCTTTCACCTTGAGCGAGGAGACTTTGGCCCTGTGCACCGGGGCCATGGGCAGCCGCAACGCCGGGTACCATGTGCACGTGGCCGAGGGCATAGCCGACTTAGAGGATAGCCAGAAAAAATATGGGAAACGCGTGGTAGAGCGGCTGCGCGACGCGGGTATTCTGGGGGAAAAGACCCTGGCCATCCACAATGTGCATATTAATGAAGCCGAGATGGATATCCTGCGCGAAAGCGGCAGCATAGCTGTGCATAACCCCGAGAGCAACATGGGCAATGCGGTGGGCTGCACACCTGCCATGGAGATCCTGGCGCACGGCGTACCGCTGGGCCTGGGTACCGACGCCTACACCCAGGACATGTTTGAATCTCTCAAGGTGGCCAACCTCATCCACCGGCATGTGAAGCAAAACCCCAGCATTGGCTTCATGGAAAGCATGGGCATGCTCTTCAAAACCAACGCGCAAATCTGCCGCCGTTTCTTTGCCCCCCACCTGGGCGTACTGGCCCCGGGTGCAGCTGCCGATATCATCGTGCTGGATTACACCCCGCACACCCCGCTGGAAGCTGGTACCATCGCGGGCCATGTGATGTTTGGGCTTTCTGGCCGCTGTGTGGACACCAGCATGATCAATGGCCAGTTTGTGATGAAGGAACGAGTGATTCAGACCGTGGATGAGGAGGCTGTACTGGCAAAATCCCGCGCACAGGCCGCCAGCTTCTGGAAACGGGTCACAGGCTGAGAATGTACGGTAGCAGAAGCTGTAAAAAAGAATGTTTTCACAGGATATAAACTGTAAAACCCAAATAAATTGTCAGGAGGGGTACTAAATGGGCGAAATCATGAGACCCATCCCGTTTGGCCAGTTGATGCAATGGGCATTGGCCGAATACAAGCAAAAAGGCAGTATTTTTGGCATACGCAAAGAAAAATTCTGGAAACCGCCCCAAGGCCGCACCAGCATTTTTGGCAGCGACATTTCCTCCCCGGTAGGGCCTGCCGCCGGGCCAAACTCCCAGTTGGCCCAAAATATCATCGCCGCCTATCTGGCCGGCAGCCGCTTCATGGAGCTGAAAACCGTGCAGAAGATGGACGGGGAAGAGTTGCGCCACTGCATCCCCCGCCCCTGCATCAGCGCCGAGGACGAAGGCTATAATGTGGAGTGGAGCACCGAGCTAACCGTTCCCGAGGCCTATGACGAGTATGTGAAGGCCTGGGTGGCCTTGCATGCGCTGGGGGCGGAACTGGGCCTTTCCAGCGGCTGTGATTTTGTGTTCAACATGAGCGTAGGCTATGATTTAGAGGGCATCAAAACCACAAAAATTGACAGTTACATCGAGGGCATGAAGGATGCTTCGGCTGCGCCTGTTTTCACCAGCAGCCTGGTCTGGCTACGGGATAACCTGGCCCAATTCCAGCACCTCACCGCCGCCGGGGTGGACGCCATCTCCCCGCAGGTGGCCAATTCTGTAACGCTTTCCACCCTACACGGCTGCCCCCCGGCCGAAATAGAGCGGATTGCCAAATATCTGCTGGAAGAAAAGAAAGTCCATACCTTTGTGAAATGTAACCCCACGCTCCTGGGCTACCGCGAAGCGCGGCGGCTGCTGGATGAGATGGGGTATGCCTATGTCTCTTTCGATGAGCACCATTTTAACAACGACCTGCAATACCCCGATGCCGTAAACATGCTGACGGGGCTGATGGCGTATGCCAGCGAACGGCAAAAACAGTTTGGCGTAAAAATTACCAACACCTTCCCCGTGCAGATTTTGAAAAAAGAACTGCCGGGCGAAGAAATGTATATGAGCGGACGAGCACTTCTACCCCTTTCTATCCATGTGGCGGCAAAACTGGGCCGGGAATTCGGCGGCAAGCTGCCCATCTCCTATTCCGGTGGTGCCGATGCCTTTAACCTAGAGGGCATCTTGAAAGCGGGCATCCGCCCCGTAACGGTGGCCACCACCATTCTGAAGCCCGGCGGCTACGAGCGCCTGCACCAACTGGCCAGCCTGGCTGCGCCCCTTTTGGGGGAACTGCCCACACACATTGATAGCCCTGCACTGGATGCCCTGGCCGAAGGCCTATTGCACGACGCTTTCTACCAAAAGGACAACCGCCCGGTGGATAGCCGCAAAACCAGTGTCCCCCTGCCTTTGTTTGACTGTTTCCAGGCCCCTTGCAAGGAGGGTGGTTGCCCCATTGAGCAGCAAATCCCCGAATACCTGCGCCTGGTTTCCAAAGAGCAATATGATGAGGCCTTCCGGGTGATTGCCATCGATAACGCCCTGCCCGGCCTCACGGGCACCATTTGCAACCACGCCTGCCAGGGCAAATGTACCCGGCTGGACTATGACCATCCCTTGCAGATACGCTCTGCCAAGTGGCTGGCTACCAAGGCCGCCCAAAGCGCTTTCACCGCGGCTTTGGCCGCACCCGGGCTGAAAACCGCAAAAACTGTGGCCGTGATTGGGGCCGGGCCTGCCGGCATTGCCGCCGCCCACTATCTGCGGCGGAACGGTGTGGCCGTGACGGTGTTCGAAAAGCGGGAGAAGCCATTTGGCATCGTAGAATATGTGATTCCGGGCTTCCGTATTGCCGAAGAGACCCTGCAAAATGATTATGAGATGGCGGTAAAATTGGGGGCTACGTTCCAGTTTGGCTGCGCGCAAAACGACCCCGCCGCCCTTTTGAAAGAGTATGACTTCGTGATTCTGGCCGTGGGCGCTTGGAAAGAAGGCCCCCCCGCCGTGGAAGAAGGCAAAGAGCGCACCATAGACGCACTGCGCTTTTTGGAGGACAGCAAGGCCGGGGCCACCCCTGCCCTAGGCAAGCGTGTGGCCATTGTGGGCGGCGGCGACGTGGCGATGGACTGTGCCCGCGTGGCAGCCCGTAGCCCCGGCGTGGAAAAGGCCACCCTGGTATATCGCCGCACCCGGCAGTTTATGCCTGCCGACAAAGAGGAGATTCGTCTGGCACTGGAAGATGGCGTGGATATCGTGGAATTGCACGCCCCCCTGGCGTTTGACGGCAGTAGCCTAGAGTGTGAAAAAATGAAACTAGGCGACTGGGATGACAGCGGACGCCGTGGCATCTTGCCCACCGGTGAAAAGGTTCGCCTTCCCTTCGACAGTGTCATTTGCGCGGTGGGCGCGCGGGTGGATGGCAGCCTGTTTGAACAAGCAGGCCTTGGCCTAGACAGCCGTGGCCGCCCGGTACTTTCAGCCGCACTGGAAAGCAGCCTTGCGGGGCTGTATGTGGCGGGCGATTGCAAACGCGGGCCTTCCACCATCGTCTCCGCCATGGCCGACGCCAAAGCCATCACCAAAGACATTTTGGCAAAGCTCTCCCTCCCCCATGATTTTACCCGCCTGGCCCCGGCCCTACCCGAGGCGGAGGCGGCCTTCCGCAAAGGCATCCTGCGCAAAGCGGCTACCAACCATACCGACGGCAGCCGCTGCCTGGGCTGCGACAGCCTGTGTGTGCTGTGCTGTGACGTATGCCCCAACCGCGCAAATGTCTTTTTGCCCGTGGCGGGTTTTGCCAACCCCTACCAGATTTTACATGTGGACGGCATGTGCAACGAATGCGGCAATTGCGGCGTTTTCTGCCCCCACAGCGGCGACCCCTACAAGGATAAGACCACCCTCTTTTGGACAGAGGAGGACTTCCATAACTCTCAAAACCGTGGCTTCTTGAAAAAGGCCGCCGGGAAGTATATGATAAGAACAGACAGCGGAGAGGTGCTGGAATGTCCCCTAAATGACCCCCGCGTTGGCAAAGAAATGGCTACCCTCATTCAAACCGTGGAAGAAGAACTGCCGTACATCCTGAGATAAGGAGCATGCAATGGCAAGACTAAACGTGAATGGGCACAGCGTAGAAGGCCCCGACGAAAAGGCCCTCCTTTGTTTTTTGCGGGAGGAACTCCGCCTCACTTCGGTGAAGGATGGCTGTGGCTCCGGCGCCTGTGGGGCCTGCACGGTGCTGATAGACGGCAAGGCCAGCCGTAGCTGCAACCAAACCCTGGCCCGTCTGGCGGGCAAAAGCGTCCTCACAGTAGAGGGGCTGAGCCAGCGGGAAAAGGCTGTGTATGCCTATGCTTTTGCCGAATGTGGCGCGGTGCAGTGTGGCTTTTGTATTCCGGGCATGGTGATTTCCTCCAAGGGCTTGCTGGACGCGAACCCCCAGCCCCATCGCGCCGATGTGAAAAAAGCCCTGCGCGGGAACATCTGCCGCTGCACCGGCTACGTGAAGATTGAGGACGCGATTTTGCTGGCGGCGGACCTGCTGCGCGAAAACCGCGCCATCCCGGTGCAAAATTGCGACGGCAAGCTGGGCGAAAACCTGCACAGGCTGGATGCCATTGCCAAAACCCTGGGCACCGGGCTGTATGTGGACGACATCGAAATCCCGGGGATGCTGCACGCTTCGGCGCTGCGCAGCGCCTACCCCCGGGCCCGGGTGTGCAAAATTCGCTGTGAAAAGGCCCTGGCCCACCCCGCCTGCGTGGCGGTGTTCACCGCCAAAGATGTGCCCGGTAACAACAAAATTGGGCATCTTGAGTTCATTTCAGACTATGATGTGATGATACCCGAGGGAGAGATCACCCGTTTCCTGGGGGACGCGGTGGCGCTGGTGGTTTGCCAAAACCGCGCGGCGCTGGACGAGGTGAAGGCCCTGGTGGAGGTGGACTACGAGGAACTGGAAGCCCTCGCCAGCCCCGCCGCCGCCCTGGCCGAAGGCGCGCCCAAGATACACGAAAAGGGCAATATCCTCTCGCACGAGCATCTGGTGCGCGGGGATGCCAACAAGGCGCTGGCCGCCTCAAAATATGTGGTGAGCCAGCACTATTCGGTTCCCTTTACTGAGCATGCCTTCATGGAACCGGAATGCGCCATTGCCCAGCCCGAGGGCGAGGACGGCCTGCTACTCTTCACCGGGGGGCAGAGCATCTATGACGAACAGCGTGAAGTGGCCCGGATGCTGGGGCTTGAAAAGGACAAGGTACATGTGCAGGGCCAGCTTGTGGGCGGTGGCTTTGGCGGCAAAGAGGACATGAGCGTGCAGCACCATGCGGCGCTGGCCGCCTTTCTGCTGAAAAAACCCGTGAAGGTGCTGTTTAGCCGGGCGGAAAGCCTGCTCATTCACCCTAAGCGCCACGCCATGGAGATGGAGTTCACCACCGGCTGCGATGAAAATGGCTATCTCACGGCCATGAAAGCGGTGATCGTGTCCGACACGGGGGCCTATGCCTCCCTGGGCGGGCCGGTGTTGCAGCGCGCCTGCACCCACGCCGCCGGCCCCTACAACTACCAAGACATCGATATCGACGGCAAGGCCGTGTACACCAACAACCCACCCGCCGGGGCTTTTCGGGGGTTTGGGGTCTGCCAAAGCGCCTTTGCCACAGAGAGCAACCTAAACCTCTTGGCGGAAAAAGTGGGCATCTCCCCCTGGGAAATCCGTTTCCGCAACGCCATCCGCCCCGGGCAGGTGCTACCCAACGGCCAGATTGCCGAGGAGGATGTGGAACTGGAAGCCTGCCTGTTGGCCGTTAAAGATAGCTACGAAAACGCCCGTTATGCGGGTATCTCCAGCTTCTTCAAAAACAGCGGCCTGGGGGTGGGTTTGCCGGATACCGGGCGCTGCATCCTCTCGGTGGAAGAGGGCAAGGTGCATGTGCGCACCAGCGCGGCCTGCATTGGGCAGGGCCTAGCCACGGTGGCCCTACAGATGGTATGCGCCACCACGGGGCTGGCCCCCAGTGACGTGATGGTGGAGCCGCCGGACACCCGGCGCACCCCCAACGCGGGCACCACCACGGCCTCCCGCCAAACAGTGTTCTCTGGCGAAGCCACCCGCCGCGCCGCTGAGGCCTTGCGGCAGGCACTGGCTACAAGCGGCAGCCTGGCAGCGCTGGAGGGACAAGAGTTTTACGGCGAATACCAAAGCGAGACCGACCCTATGGGCAGCGGCAAGGAAAATCCTGTGAGCCATGTGGCCTACGGCTATGCCGCCGAGGTGGTGACCCTGGACGAGGTGGGCCGCGTAGAAAAGGTGGTGGCCGCCTACGATTTGGGCCAGGTGGTGAACCCGAAAGCCGCCGAAGGGCAGATAGAGGGCGGCATCGTGATGGGCCTAGGGTATGCCCTCACCGAGGATTACCCTTTGGAAAACGGACGCCCCACAGCAAAATACGGCACTCTGGGGCTGCTACGCGCCGGCGAAGTGCCCCCCATGGAAATTATTCTAATCCAGCCAAAACACCCAGGCGAGCTGGCCCTGGGGGCCAAAGGCGTGGGCGAACTGGCCACCATTCCCACCGCCCCAGCGGTGGCGGGCGCCTACTACGCCAAGGATGGTGTGCTTCGCCCGAAACTCCCCATGGAAGATACCTTCTACCGAAAACCGAAAAACTGAGCTTTCCTGTGATTGCTGGGAAATCGTACTGTTGGGCATCTCTGCTTTTTTGCAAGGGTGCCCAATAGGTGCAGTATACGGGGTTTTTCTGGCCCAGTTTTCGTCAAGGTGAAGCCACGCGCAAATTTTCATATTATGCTCATTACAATATAATAAGCGAGGGATTATATGCAAAAGCTGCTTTTTAGGAAGGCACAAATTGCCACCAGTACCGAGGTGTTTTGTGGGGATGTGCTGGTGGAGGACGGCAAAATTGCCGCCGTAGGCCAAGAGCTAGAAACCGCGGGGGCCCGTGTGATTGAAGCCGAGGGGAAATACCTGCTACCCGGCGCAGTGGACGCCCATACACATTTCGACCTAGACGTGGGCTTTGACCGTGCCAGTGACGACTTTTATACCGGTGGGGTGGCTGCCGCGTTCGGCGGCACCACCACCGTGATTGACCACATGGCCGACGGCCCCGACGGCTGTGAACTGCTGCACCAGGTGGAGGTCTACCATAAGCTTGCCGAGCGCAGCGTGATTGACTACGGCCTGCACGGCGTTTTGCAGCATGTGAATCCACAGGTCTTGGCCGACATGGCCCTGCTGCCAGGCGTAGGCATCACCAGCTTAAAATACTACCTCACCTACGATACAAACCTCAAGGACGACGAGGTGTTTGCCGTGATGCAACGCGCCAAAGAGCTGGACATTGTGCTCTGCGTACACTGTGAAAACCACGCCATTGTAACGGCGCTGCGCAAACAATATGCCGAAAGCGGGCGCACCCAGCCCCGGTATCACCCCGCCAGCCGCCCCCCGGAGGCTGAGGCCGAGGCGGTGTTCCGCAGCCTGGCCTTGGCACGGGCTGCAGGCGAGGCCAAAATCTACATCGTGCATCTTTCCACGGCGCTGGGCCTGCACGCGGCCCAGCTTGCCAGGCAAGACGGCCAGCAAAATATTTTTCTGGAAACCTGCCCGCAATACCTTTTCCTGCACGATGACAAAAACGAGGACGACCAAGAGGGGCTCAAATACATCCTCTCCCCTCCCCTGCGCAAAGAAAAAGACAGCGCCGCTCTGTGGCAAGGCCTGCAAGACGGCAGTATAGACACCATTGCCACCGACCATTGCCCCTTCCACTACGCCACCCAAAAACAGCGCGGAAAAGATAATTTCACCCTCTGCCCCAATGGGATGCCCGGGGTGGAACTACGCCTTCCCCTGCTGTTCTCCGAGGGCTTCATGGCCGGGAAGCTCAGCCTACCCCAGGTGGTGCAGAGTTGCTGCACCCGCCCTGCAGAAATTTTTGGCATCGCCCCCCAAAAAGGCAGCATTGCCCCCGGCGCCGATGCAGACCTGGTATTGTTCGACCCCAGCATCGAGTGGACGGTACGCAAAGAAGAACTGCATGAAAATGTGGACTACACCCCCTACGAGGGCATCCCGCTCAAGGGC
>CAYYLW010000077.1:0-12187 GCA_964472465.1 uncultured Oscillospiraceae bacterium
CACCAAAGAGTTCAACGAGCGTACCCAAAAGGACATCGGCTACCTCATTCCGGTTGTTATCACCGTGTATGCCGACCATTCCTATTCGTTCATCACCAAAACCCCGCCCGCAGCCGTGCTGATTAAAAAGGCGGCCGGGCTGGAAAAGGCCAGCGGTGAGCCCAACAAAAACAAAGTGGCCACGCTGAAAAAGGCCCAACTGGAAGAAATTGCCAAAACCAAAATGGTGGACTTAAACGCCGCCAGCTTAGAATCGGCTGTTTCCATGGTTGCCGGCACTTGCCGCAGCATGGGCGTAGTGGTGGAAGACTGATTTTATAACCGGATAACAACCCAAGTGGGAGGAAAAATCCGACAGGGGGCGCCAAGACGCTTCCGATACCACAGGAGGAAACGATGAAATACGGAAAAAAATATACCGACTCTTTGAAAGAGCTGGACCGCAGCAAGCAATATGACAGCGAAGAGGCCCTGGCCCTGGTGTGCAAAACCGCCAAGGCGAAATTTGATGAAACCGTGGAGCTGCATGTGCGCCTGGGCGTAGATAGCCGCCATGCAGACCAGCAGGTGCGCGGCGCGGTGGTTCTGCCGCACGGTACCGGCAAAAATGTGCGTGTGGTTGCCATTGCCAAGGGCGATGCCGCCAAGGCCGCCGAAGAAGCGGGCGCCATTCTGGTGGGCGAGGCCGACCTGGTGAACCGCATCCAGAACGAAGGCTTTGTAGATTTTGACGTGCTGGTAACCACCCCCGATATGATGGGCCTGGTGGGCCGCTTAGGTAAAATTCTGGGCCCCCGTGGCCTGATGCCGAACCCGAAGGCCGGCACCGTGACCCCCGATGTGGGCAAGGCTGTGGCCGAGGCGATGGCGGGTAAAATTGAGTACCGCCTGGACAAAGCCAACATCATCCATGTGCCCATTGGCAAGGCTTCTTTTGGCGTAGAAAAGCTGGCGGATAACCTTTCCACCGTGATGGACGCCATTGTGAAAGCAAAGCCCTCGGCCGCCAAAGGCCAGTACCTGCGCAGCATCACCGTGGCTTCCACCATGGGCCCCGGCGTGAAGGTGAGCGGTAGCAAATATGTAAGCCAAGGCGCCTAAGCCTTGACAAGTTGCCCAGGATTGGGTATACTAATAAAGCTGTTTTTAAGACAGCAGGAGACAGTAACAGGGGTTTCCCTTCCTGCCGAGAAACAGGCCAAAGCATGAACTAGGATTGTTTTGCGCCTCTTTCTCTTTATGGGAAAGAGGCGTTTTAGCGTTTTTTGGGAAAACCCAACGAAACCGAAGTGAAACGAGGTGAAAAAAACATGCCCAGCGAGAAGATTTTGCAACAAAAGCAAGCCTTTGTGGAAGAACTGCGCGGCAAGCTGAACGAGGCCCCCGCCGGTGTGCTGGTGGATTACATTGGCATCAATGTGGAGGCGGACACCGCCCTGCGCCGCGAACTGCGTGAGGCTGGCGTTGAGTACCGTGTTGTGAAAAACACCATGATGCACCTGGCCATTCAAGGCACAGATTACACCGAACTGGACCCGGCTTTGAGCGGTAGCACCGCCCTGGCCCTGGCTGGTGAGGAAGACAGCCTGGCTCCGGCCCGCATTTTGTGCAAGTACGCCGAAAAATCCAAAGGGAAGTTTACGGTGAAACTTGGCTACCTGGATGGCAAAGTGTTGCCCGCCGAGGAAGTGATGGCTCTATCCAAGCTGCCCGGCCGAGAAGGCCTGCTTTCCATGCTGCTTTCCGCCCTTACCGGCAACCTGCGTGGCCTGGCTTGCGGCTTGAATGCCCTGGCTGAGAAACGTGCTGCCGACGGCGGCGCCGAAGCGGCCCCGGCCCCTGTGGCCGAGGAAGCCCCCGCGGTGGAGGAAACCAAAACCGAGGAGACCCCCGCCGAGGAAGGCGCAGCCGAATAAGCAAAATGAAACCCTGCCTTCCCCCGCAAAGGTGAAGGCAAACCCCGGGCAAGCGGCATAGCCGCCTGTACCATAACAAAATTGGAGGTAACAGAGATGTCTGAAAAAATTGACAAAATCGTTGCCAGCGTTGAGGAATTGACCGTTCTGGAACTCAACGAACTGGTGAAAGCCATCGAAGAGAAATTTGGTGTTTCCGCCGCCGCTCCCGTGATGATGGCGGGTGCTGCACCTGCTGCTGGTGGCGCCGAAGAAGAGAAGAGCGAGTTTGACGTGCTGCTGAAAGAAGTGGGCGGCAACAAGATGGCCGTTATCAAAGTTGTGAAAGAAGTGACCGGCCTGGGCTTGAAAGAAGCCAAAGAGCTGGTGGACAATGCCCCGAAGAACATCAAAGAGGGCATCTCCAAATCCGACGCCGAGGATATCCAGAAGAAATTGCAGGAAGCCGGCGCCACCATTGAGCTCAAATAAGATTGCATGCTATAAAACTGCCCGGGGCATTTGCCCCGGGCAGTTTTTCTATGGGCAGAAATAGCGCTGATGTGCCTGGTTAAGCCCTCTGAGAATGCAGGGGAGGGGGAGAAGCAAAGCGCCCCCACAGTTGCCTGCGGGGGCGGATGGCTGCTATTCTTTTGGCGTGTTGCCGCTGCGGTTATCCGCAAACTCTTTTTCTATGGCCTTGGCCAGAAGCTGGCCAATCTCCGCGTCTCCACTGGCCTGGGCTTTTTGGGCCTGGGCCAACACCTCGCGGTAAATCTTGCCACCCTCGCTCTTGGGCGCACGCGCCAGAATATCGCTGAATTTTTGCCGGATATCCTGCACCTGTTTTGCCTTTTGGTAGAGGGCGGGGTCGTTGTTGCGCAGGTAGCGCATGTCGCTATCGGACAGGCTTTCCCCGCGTTGCAGGCGCTCTTTAATCAAATCCAGCAGGTCGCTGCGTGTTTTTTCCTGCACAATAGGCTCGCGTTGTTTCAGCATGGTGGTGTTGGTCTCACCTGGCTGAAGAGGGCTAAACCCGTCCGTTCTATCTGCCTTGGGCGAAACACCACCCGCCGCTTCAGCACCAGCAGGTTCGGTGCGGCCCTGTTGGTGCAAATTCCGCGCGGCCTGCCCGGCATTGCCATACTGTAACTGATTCAAATAGGCCTCGATGCCTCCAAGCGGGACACTCATTGCCATTGCTCCTTTCCATACTAAACCACATATATTATATATATCGGCTAGGACAATCAAAACTTTACATCGTTTTCATACTTGTATCACTTTTATTATCCCACAACAGAAGCGAAAAAAAGAGAGAAAGCCGCAAGACTTACTTGTTAAAAAAACCCCGGCAAGGGACTGCCGGGGAAAAGAAAGTTGCCTACCATTTATATGCTGGCGTAGTTGGAAAAATAGCCTTTGATGTGAATGACAGGGGTGCCGCGGTCTCCACTGCCGCTCACCAGGTCACACAAGCTGCCAACCAAGTCTGAATATCGGCGGGGGGTGGTGCCTTGGGCGGCCATGTTGCCCACCAGGCTACCCTCTTTTTCGCGGATTTTCTGCCGCATGGCCTGGCTCAGTTCCTCGCCCGAAAGCCCGGCCAGTTCATTGTCGGCAAAATATTTCATTTTCAGTTCATTGGGGGTGCCGGCCAGGCCGCTGGTGTGTGCGGGGGATACCACCGGGTCGGCCAGTTCCCAAATGCCGCCCACGGGGTCTTTGAAGCAGCCGTCGCCATACACCAGCACTTCCACAGTTTTACCGGTGGCTTCACGCAGATATTTCTGTACGCTGTCCACCACAACCTGGCCGTCGCGGGGGAAAAGCTTTACCTTGTCGGCGGTGGCCATGTTGCTGCCCAGCAGGCCGTACTGAGGGTTATAGCCGCTGCCATCCACGCTGGCCGTTAGAATTTCATCCAGGCCCAGCACGGTTTTTGCGCCTTTTTTCAGCAGCAAGCGTTTGCTGCGCATACGGGTGTGTATGTCGCAGCACAGCACATGGTCGGCATACTGTAGGATGTACGCGGGGTCGTTCGAGAACACAACCTCAATGTGCGGGCCAAAGGTCTTGTAAAACTCGATATAATCCACACCCGTAAAGGGGTGCAGGGTATCCTTGCCAAACAGCTGGCGGAAGGCTTCCTCGGTGAAGCTGTCGCGGTAGGGGTCCACGTCATGCTCTTCCATCTGCTCCCAGGTTACCAGTTGGTTGCCCACCTCGTCGCCGGGGTAGGAGAGCTGAATCACCAGCTTATCGCAGCCCTGCGCAATGGCTTTTAGTAAAATGGAAAAACGGTTGCGGCTGAGGATGGGGAAGATGATGCCCAGTGTGCCACCGCCAAACTTTTGGCGGATATCGGCGGCGATTTGTGCGCAGGTGGCATAGTTGCCCTGGGTGCGTGCCACCACCGATTCCGTGATGCCGATGATATCACCGTCGTCGATGGGGTATCCCTCCTTTTGCGCGGCGGCCAAAACGCAGTCGCACACGCTTTTCGCCAGGTCGTCTCCCTCTTTAAAAATGGGGGAAATGATGCCTCTTGCGGTTACACCGGTGTACCTCATGCTTTACTCCCTTTATCTGTATGGATGGTTGTGCGGACGGTGGTGCCTACAGGATGATGATATTCTTCTTTTCGCATTCTTTCAGCATGGTCTCGGGCCAAATGGAGGATTGTACCTCGCCGATATGAACCTTTTCCAGCATGAACATGCACAGCCGGCTTTGCCCAATGCCCCCGCCGATGGTAAGGGGGAGTGTATCTTCCAAAAGGGCTTTGTGGAAGGGGAAGGAGAGACGGTCCTCCTTGCCGCTTTCTTTGAGCTGGCTGCGCAGGCTGTCGGCGTCCACCCGGATGCCCATGGAGGAGAGCTCCAAGGCGCCAATGGGCGGGTAGTAGATGAGGATATCGCCGTTCATGGCCCAGTCATCATAGTCCGGCGCGCGGCCGTCGTGCGGCTGGCCGGAAGCCAGCTTGCCCCCTATGCCAATCAGGAACACCGCGCCATGCTCCTTGGCCGCGGCATGCTCCCGCTCTTTTGGGGTCTTATCAGGCCAACGGTCCTCTAGCTGCTGGGTGGTGAGGAAGGCGATGTCCTCGGGAATATCCACCGTGATATCCGGGTATTTTTGCATCACCATCCGGCTTACCTTGTAAATCACCGCATAGATTTGCCGCACGGTTTTTTCTAGGTAGGCAAGGTTGCGGTCGGCCTTGGAGATGACCTTCTCCCAGTCCCACTGGTCCACATAGATGGAATGGATGGCGTCGCACACCTCATCGCGGCGAATGGCATTCATATCGGTGTAGATGCCAGTGCCCACGCGGAAACGGTAGCGCCCCAGCGCATGGCGTTTCCATTTGGCCAGGCTGTGCACCACCTCGGCCACCTGGCCGGTTTCCTTGATATCGAAGGAAACACTGCGTTCCACACCGTTCAAAGTATCGTTTAGGCCGCTGTCTTCCCGTACAAACAGGGGGGCTGAAACACGGGTGAGTTCCAGCTCACGGGCGAGCTCTGCCTCAAAATTGTCTTTCACAAATTTGATGGCTTTTTCGGTTTGGATCAAATCTAGCTTCGATGCGTACGACATCAGTCCACTCCCTCTCTAAAAAGCAAAAAGACCTTTCCTATTATAAGGGAAAAGGCCGCGCAGGGCAACAACGCGAACGGATAAAACAGAAAAAAACAAATTTTTAAACTGACGGCATTATTCGCCACTACCAGGCAACGGGATGCCGGTGGCAGGGGGCAAGGTTTCCCGCAGCACGGCCTGCACAATAAAACGGTGTGGGGTTTGGGGGTCTCCATCGTTCACACAGGTGGATAGGGTGATGATTTGGTCACCGGCGGAAAGGCTGGGTTCCATCTCGTGCAAAAAGGCGGTTTTGGCCTTTTCATTGCCAAACTGCGTTTGGTAGGCGGGGTCCTGGATGGTGGTTTGCCGCAGGGCAAGCACCGAATACACCAGCGTGGCTTCCTCGGTGTAGAAGTAGATGTCGGGGTGCTCTTCGCGGAACGAAGGGATGGTGCAGTAGCTTTGCACAGTGGCAAACATGCTGCCATTCTTCATGTTGTGGCCGTAGAAAATACTGTTGGTGCCGCTCATATCCCCACTGGCGGCGGCGTCTAAAAAAATGGCCCCGGAGGGGTTATAGGTTTTTTCAAAGGTGTGGCTGATGTAATAGCTGTTGTCGGCATCCTGGGCCACAGGGTAGCTTACTTTGGTGCCGGGGATATCCAGCCAGCCCACCAGATCCGGGTTGATCTGGCGCAGAGAGGCAAAATCAATCTGCTTTACGGTTTCTTTTTCCTCTGCGGCAGGCTGCACGTAACTCTTTGCCAAATCGTCATATTCCTTGGAGGCTACGCGATATTCTTTGGTGGAGAATACAAAGCCCAGCGCGGCGCCCAGCAGCCCCAGGATACTGACTCCCAGCAGAATGTTGATAGCGATGTGCCCTTTGCCACGCGGGCTTTTTTCGGGCTTGTTGTCTTCTGGTTCCATAGCAGTCCTCATCGTATAAAAAATATTTTACGTCACAGTATCGGCTTTTCTAGTTGTTGTCGTGCCGCCGTCAAAAGACGGGCCAGGTTTTTCTTGAAATCCACGTGGTAGGAAATTTTGGCGTCGGCCGCTTTTTCGTATAGCGGACGGCGTTGCGCGTCCAGCCGTATCAGGTCGTCCAGGGTTTTGGAGAGGGGCCGATGCTTGCCAATAGAAAGCCGATTTGGCGGGCAGTCTATCCAAAGCAGCACGCCGTTTTGGCGCAGGGCGTCCAGGTTTTCCTCACGCAGTACCGCGCCACCGCCGGTGGCAATGACCTGCTGGTTGTGCTTACCCACCTCCCGGGCAGCCTTTGTTTCCAGGTGGCGGAAAACCTCTTCCCCCTCTTGCTGGATGATCTCGCCAGGGCTGCTGCCATGGGTCTCTTCAATCACGGTGTCCAGGTCTACATATTTACGCCCGGTACGGCGGGCCAGTTGCCGCCCCAGGCTGCTTTTTCCACAGCCGGGCATGCCAATGAGCACGATGTTGTAAAGTTGCTTTTGCAATTCAGCCACCAGTGTTTCGCTCATCTGCGGGGGGGACATCTGCCCGGTGAAAAGCCCCGAGGAGATGCGGGCCTGTTCGGCCAGCATCAGCAGCCCGCCCGCCGCCGGCAGGCCCCGCTTTTCCGCCGCCAGCACCAGGGCGCTGCGGGCGGGGTTATAAATGGCGTCGGCCACGGCTTCCAGCCGGGGAAAAGCGTCCAGGGGAAGGGGGCTCTCCCCGTTGTGGGGGTACATGCCCACGGGGGTGGTGTTCACCAGCAATTGCACATCTTCGCGCGCCAGCGCTTCGGGGTAAGTCAGTGTGCCGGGTGCGCCGCGGCGGCTGGCCACCAGCACCTGCCCTGCGCCCAGTTTTTGTAGCACGTAGCAGGCGGTGCGGCAGGTGCCGCCGCCACCCAAAACCAAGGCGGTTTTGCCCTGTGGCGCCGGTAGGAGACGCAGCAGCAACTGTGTAAGGCCCGCCGCATCCGTGTTGTAGCCTTGCAGTTTACCCTCGCGGTTTACCACGGTGTTCACCGCGCCAATGTCGCGGGCTGTCTCATCCAGTTCGTCACAGAACTCCATCACCATCTGCTTGTAGGGGATGGTCACGTTCACGCCGCTGAAGGCGCGCTGCTGCATGAAACGGACAAAGGCCTCCTGCGTGAGGGGACAAAGCTCATAGGGCCAGCTACCCAGCCGCTGATGCAGAGCGGTGGAATAGCTGTGGGAAAGGTGTTCTCCAATCAGTCCATAGCGCATGATATCTTCTACGGCTCCTCTTTTTCCTGTGTGTTGCCCGCTTCCAGTTCCCGCACTCGCTTTTCCAGCAGAGCCACCTGCTGGCTAAGGCGTTTCGTCTTTTCCGCAAAGCCGGAAACGGCGCTGGAAAGGCTGAGTAAAAGCAGCAGCACAAAGGCAAAGAGCATGGTGAAAATGAGGTTGGAGGGTATTTCCACATGCAGTAAGTTGCCAATGACGAACACGATATAGGGTGCCGCGGCAAAGACCAAAAGCAGCAGCCCAGACAGTAGCCAAATAATAGCATAGCGCACGGTTAACAGCTTTTTTTTCAGCATAAAAAGAATCACGCCCAAATAGCATACCGTGCCCAGCAGCAAGAAAATGCGCAGAATGGGGTTCATGTCGCCCACCCAAAAGCTACTCATGTGGCCCAGCCTCCTTTTTGCGTGTGATGGTGATGCGGAACACCACCAGGGCGATGGTGACCTTGACCATATAATAGGCCGAGCGTAGCGGGCTGATGGAGGAAACACCCCCCAGTCTTTCGCGCATCACAACGGCCCGTTCTCCCACCCGGTACCCCCGTAGCACCGCCGAGATGATGGCCTCCGGCTCGGGGTAGTCCTGGGCATAGTTTTCAGCATAATAGGCGGTGAGAGCCTTGCCACAGGCGCGAAAGCCGCTGGTCACGTCCCGTACCTTTTTGCCGCACAGGAGGTGGGCCAGCCCGCTTAAAATGCGGATGCCCATCCGCCGCATCCAACTTGTTTGGAAACCCTCGCGGCTGATAAAGCGGCTGCCGATGCACATATCCAGCTCGCCCGCCGCCACGGGTTCAATCACGTCGCGCAGAAAGGCGGGGTCGTGCTGGCCGTCACCATCCATCTGCACGGTGATATCGTAGCCATTTTGCACGGCGTATAGGTAGCCGCTTTGTACCCCGCCCCCAATGCCAAGGTTGACCGGCAGGGTGATGTAATGGTAGCCGTTTTGGCGGCAGATGGCCTCGGAGGCATCGGTGGAGCAATCGTTCACGATGAGGTAATCCACCTCCGGCGCGGCTTTTTGCAGTGCAGCCACCACGGTTTCTAGGTTGTCTTCTTCATTGTAACAGGGGATGATGACCAGTACTTTCATGCGGCACCTCGGCATAGTTACTCTTCATAAAAAAACAGGGCTTCTTTTGCGCTGCCCAGGCCTGCCGCGCTGTGGCGGCGTGGGCTAGGGGCGCAGAATGGCCCCGGAAAGCTGGGCCAGCAGCTCGGCACGGCGAAAATGCGCACGGTAGTAAAGCCGTGCGTTTTCGCCCATGGCCTGGCGCTGGGCTTCGTCCATATCGGCCAGCCGCAGCAGGTTTTCCAGTAGGGCGGGGGCGTTGCCCGCTTCGCTGGCAAAGCCGCAGGCCGCTTCTAGCACCACCCGGGCGGCTTCGCCGTCAATGGCGGTGAGAAGGGGGCGGCCCGCCGCCATGTAGCTGGCAATTTTGGCTGGCACCGTCAGCCCTAGGTCGTCACTTTTGGCCAAAGCGGCAAATAGGCAGCCTGCCAGGCTATGATACGGGGGGATTTTCTCCGGGGGCATCCGCCCCTCAAAACTAAACCAGCCGTCTAGGCCTTCGCTCTCTACCTGGTTTTTCAGCGCCGCGTGGCTCATGCCATCGCCCACCAGAACAAAATGGATGTCCTGCCGGCCAATGTCCCGCAGGCCACGGGCACATTCCACCAGAAGTTCCAGGTTTTGGGCGGGGCTGAAATTCCCCGCAAACACCAGGCAAAACCGGCCGGTATAACGTTGTTGCAGTGCGGGGGCCTGGGCGTCTTGGTCGTAAAAATCTTCGCAGTATTGGGGGATGGTAAGCACCTCGCGGCGGGGTGCAATCTCCCGCAGTTTTTCTGCCAGTGGGGGGGACATGGCCACCAGCCGGGTACTGCGGCGGTAAAACCAGTGGGATACCCCTTTTGCCACCGCCCGCAAAGCGGGGCTTGCCACCGGCAGTACAGAATACAGGTTTTCGGGCCATAAATCCAGCACATAGGTGGTGAGGGGTTTGCGGGCCAATTTGGCATATAGAATGGCGGGCAGCATCATCAGCACCGGGCTGGTTTCATAGCAAAAAACAGCGTCATAACGCCGCCCAATCAGCCGAAACAGGTTGCAGGAGGCAGCCAGGGGAAAAGAGACATAATTGAGGAAAATACGCAGGGAGGTGTTGCCTTTGCGCCGGATTTCCCCCGCGCGGAACAGTTGCACCCCGCCGTGGCTTTCCCGGCGCTTCTTCCAGTACCCGTAACCGGGAAACCATTCCCCGGCGGGGTAGTTGGGCAGGCCGCACAGCACATCCACCTCTGTGCCATTTTCTACCATGCCTTCACAAATATCGGTAATTCGAAAATTTTCTGGCCAATAATGCTGGCTTACCACCAATACACGCATCGCGTTTTCAGCCGCACAGGGGCGCGCTGCCCTCCTGCTGCAAAGTGTGTTCCGGGCCGCTGGCCCCGAAACCGATATATAGTATACCATAAAACCCTGGGGCATTCCAATCAAGCGGCCCAAGGGAAGGAAAAGCGTTCAATTCTGCACCAATTGCAAGAAAATGGGTGACAAGAGACTAAAAATGAAGTATCATAAATAACAGTGTACCTTTTTAACATCAGATAGTGAGGAAACTGAAAAATGGATTCAAACGCAAAGATTTGTGAAGCCTGTGGAACGGTGGCAAAACCGGAAGATATGTTTTGCCTAAATTGTGGCAGCAAGTTGGAGGATGCCGGTGCACCAGAAAATGCTGCCGCGGCAGTTTCCTCCACCCCGGAAATGCCGGAGATAACTGCCCAGGAAGCGGACCAGCCCGCTGCGGAAGCCATGCCGATATATGAAGTGCCCGCTGCCCAGCCCGGGATGGTTCCCCCCGCGGAGACAATGCCCGATGCCCAGGCATATGGGACAACGGCTGGCCCGGCGTACGAGACCCCGGCCAGCCCGGCCTATGGGTCAGCAACCGGCCCGGTGTATGGCGCATCGGCCAGCCCGGCCTATGGGGCGCCGGCTGCCCCACCGCCCCTGCCCGAAGAACAGCCCCAGGGGGGGGTATGCACCCCAAAACACGGGTAGCTGGCAGCAGCCGTACGTTTCGCCTGGGTTTGGCGCCCAGCCCAGCCAGGCGGGTTATGGCGGCCAGCCGCCCCAGCCTGCCCCAGCACAGCCGTCTTATGGCGCCCCGCAGCCCCAGCCCGGTATGCCGGGCTATGCGCCCCAACCGGGGCAGCCCGGTTTTGGCGGGCAGCCACAACAACCCACGGGGTACCCCGGCGGGCCGCAGCAGCCGGTGTATGGTGGCTATGGCATGCCGCCTGCCAACGCACCCAAGAAAAAATCCGCCCTGCCGGTGGTCATCATCTGCGTGGTGGTGGCAGTGTTGGCGCTCATTGGCATTGGCCTGTTCCTCATGTTTGGAAATTCCGCCAAAAAGGATTACGATAGCCTGGTCAAGAGCATTGTTGGCTCCACCGGCATGGCGGATGTGGCAGCCTATCAAGGCCAGCTTGACCAGTTCGTGAGCGATAACCCGAAGTTCACCGTGGACAGTGACGTGAGCGACCTGGTGGCCGCGGGCGTGGCCTATGATGAGGCCGACCCCGATGACGAATACCGGTATACCGATGCAATCAGTGAGCTGAGCTACCTGGAGAATTCCTCTGTGGTGGGGCTGGGAAGTTGTGCCAGCCTTTTACTAGATGAGGTTGAGACGGCTTATGATGACTACCAAACCAGGATGGAAGAGGCGGCGGCCAATGCGGAAGCACCGGCTACCGACGATGGTAACGACGCCATGGGTGCGGATGATTTGGGCCCCTACGACCCAGCTTCCAGCCCCATGCCCATAACAGGCGATGGCCTGGGTGTGATTGATGACATTGACGGAGACCCTGTGTTCTCGTTTGAAGCCACCAACAGCAGCGATAAGACCATTGATTATTTTGAGATTATTGCCTTCTACTATGATGAGAACGGCAACCCGCTGGTTGGCACAGACGGTACCACCTGGAGTTATAAGGTGGACGACACGGTGCTGGAACCGGGTGCTACCCACCGCCCCGCCGTGGACGGCTACTGGCCCATGGAGGAACACCCCGACGCCGCCTATGTGGTGCCCCTGGTGGTGTACACCACCTTTGATGACGGCTCTTTCTGGGGGGAGATTATCCTGTATGAGCCTAGCGAGACCTTTGTGGACGGTTTGCAGCAGCAAGCGGACGCCATCATGGCAGCCGCAAAATAGGTTTTTGTATCCATTGGAACCCCTAAAAATTGAGAATCGGTCTTGACAAACGCCGCCGCATTTGCTATATTTTAATAGCTGTCCTGCGGATGTGGCGGAACTGGCAGACGCGTATGATTCAGGTTCATATGTGCTTACGCACATGGGGGTTCAAGTCCCTTCATCCGCACCACGAGCACGAAATCCGAACCACAAAACTGCGGTGGAAGCCGTTGGCGAGG
>CAYYLW010000078.1:0-4596 GCA_964472465.1 uncultured Oscillospiraceae bacterium
TGACCAACAATGACCTGTGTACCGTTACCCTGGCGGTGCAGGCCACCTGCCCGCAAAAGGGTTACCTGCTAAACCTGGCGCGCAGCCGCACCGAGTTCCCCCTGTGGGTGACCAACAAAAGCATTGGGGAGCGGTTTGGCGGAACCAAGGCCATGATTAAAACCCTGCCGGAACTGACACACGGCGCGGAGGCCGAGGACAGGGAGTTTAGCATCCAGGTGTTTGACGGCGTGGTGGAGCCGGTATAGCGGGCAGGAAAAGGAGGAAGGTATGAGTGAAGCGGGGAAAAATAAGTTCTACACATGCAGCAAAGAAATAGACGGTGTGCGCTATGTGGCGCAGTTTAGCGGCATGGCGTTAGCATTGCGGGCGGTGGATGAAAGCTATCTGCCGGGCGGTGTCAACCTGGGGACGGAAAACCTGGCAAGGTATATTTTGGACAAGGTGATTGTGGAGCCCAGCGGGCTGACCATAGACGACTTTGAGGACATAGAAACCCTCAACGCGGTGGTGAATTTTGGCGCCGAGGTGATGCGGGGGCGATTTCGGAAGAGGAACAACCAAGGCGCAGCTAAGGCGTAGGGTTGAGGAACAGTGGGGCGCCTGGCGGCTGGTGCTGGCGGACGCAGGGTTTGACTATAACACCGTGTTCCACCAGATGAGCCCCGAGGAAATTGAAATGGCCAACCTGGCCCTGGACCGGTTGCTGAAACTGCAGAAAGAAACGAGGTGAGCCACATGGCGGATGTGATACGTGAGGATATTGTAACGATACGTTTTGAGGTGGAGGAAGACCCCTTTGCCGAGATACGCCGTGCGGCGAGCCGGATGGTGGCGGGTGTGGCAGATATGGTGAAGACGGCCCAAAACCAGATGGTGGGGCTGGGGAGATCTGCCGTTATGACAGATCGTGGGCTAAAAGTGATGGTGGGCACCATGGACATTGCAGAACAAGGCTTGGGAGGTTTTGAACTGGCTACCCCCCTGCAAGAGGCAGAGCAGGGGATACAGGGAGTGATGACCTCATTGGGCGGGGTGGCTGGCATACGTTTTGAAGGTTTGACCACTGGTATACGTGAAGTGGCGGCGGAGAGCAAAGCGGTGGGGCGTACAGCGAGCGGGATGGTGCAAAACGTGGCGGCATTGGCTGGTGAGATGGCGGATTTGAGAGAGACAGCCGACATAAAGCTGGAAACCCCCGACATGGCCTCTTTTACAGCCAGGGCGATGGATGCAGGGCGGAAAACGGCGGCCGGTTTTGCCAGCGGTTTTAAAAGTGCTGTCAACTTGCACCTGCCTGCGGTATATCAAAATGTTCTGGTGGATTCCTTGGTCAGGCTGCGCCCGATTGCGGAAGGGGCTGCACTGGCGGTGGGCAAAGCGGGGGCTAGCCTGGGGGCTTTTGGAACAAAAGCGGCGGCGGGTGCAGCCGCCGTGGGCGCCATGAACTATGGCGCCGCCCAGGCGGGCCAGCGGATGGCGGCGCTGGATGCGGTGGTTTTGACTACAGTTTTGAATATGGCACTGAATTTTACTACCCTACGCTTCAAGATGGGTGAGACCCAGACCGCGATGAGCACGGAGATGACGACCATCACCACCAATATGCAAACCATGGCGACGGACGTGCTGACAGCGCTGAACGGCCTGGCGGAACCCCTGTACACAGCAGGTGTAGACGCGATGGCGGGCTTCAACAATGGACTAGAAAGCCAGCGGGAGACGGTGCTGGCGACAGCGGCGAGCATTGCAAGCGCGGCGGCGGCCAGTATGTGCGGTGCGCTGGAGATCCACAGCCCTTCGCGGGTGGTGCAGGAGATAGGCGTGTACACGGGGCAGGGTTTGCCGCTTGGCATGGAGAGCCAGCGCGGTGCGGTGCAGCGGGAAGCGCAGGCGCTGGCCTTGGCGGCGTTGCCGCCTGTTGTGCCTTCTCCGCCGGTAGCGCCTGCCGTGTTACCGCAACAGGGCCTGCCGCCGATGGTGCCTTTTATGCTGCCGCCCAGGCAGGCGGAAGCGGGCCCGCCGCTGCTGGCACCCCGCACACCCGAGACGGCGCCGGTGACGGCACGCGGTGGCAACACCTACAACCAAAACCAGTACAGCCCGCAGTTTAGCTTGACCATAGGGGGCGGGGCCACGGCCCAAAACCGTGAGACCGAGCGGCAGGTGCGTACCTGGATACGGGAAGAATTTGGCAAGATGCTGCGCGCGGCAGGCCGGGGCGCGCCGGCGGCAAGGGAGGTGTAGGGCCATGGCGATAGTGGGCGGGGTGTACGTGTGGGTGGAAGAGGAGAATTTGGACACCCCCGTGGAAGTGGCCAGCCACCCGGTGGAGACGGGGGTGGAGATCACCAGCCATGTGAAGGCGGGGCCGGCCACCCTGACGGTGCGCGGGGAGATAGTGGGGCCGGGCTACGAAAACACGGTGCAGCATTTCCGGAACCTAGCGCGGGGTGGGTACCTGACGGCCTACATCGGGCGCACGGTGTTTCCCAGCGCGCACATCGTCTCGTTTGGCACCCGCGCCAGCCCGCGCATCAAGGACGGGGTGGAGTTCGACATGCAACTGCGGGAGATGCGCGTGGCCCGCAAGAACTTTGAATGGGCCACGGGCTATACGGGAGATGTGCTGGTGGGGCAGATGAACTACGACGGGACGGCCAGCGTGGAAAACCTTTCGGCCAAAGGGGAGCGCTACCACACCCTGATGGCGGGGGAAACGCTGTATTTTGTGGCCGAGCAGTACCGCAGCCGCGGGGTGACGGCCGAGGGTATGCGGGAGCTGAACCAGGCGCGCGACGTGTTTCAGCCGGGGCATCAGGGGGACTATGGCTACCTGCGCACAGGGGCCAAATTGCTACTGGGGGTGTGGTGATGCGGGACAGGGTGCCCATCAAAAAAGAGAACCTGCCCTACCGGGTGAACCTCATCTTGGCGGCGGGTGTGTATACGGTGGAAATCCACTACAACAGCCGGATGGACGGCTATGTATTGCACCTGTACCGCGGGGACGAACTGCTGTGTGGTGGGGAGAAGCTGGTGTATGGCCGGCCGTTGTGGCGGGATTGCTATGAGGCGGAGCAGTACCCGGTGCTGCGGCTGGTGCCCTATGACGAAAGCGACCAGGCGGATGAGGTGACGCGGGAAACCCTGGGCAAGACGGTGTTTTTGACCATTGAGGACCAGGGGGATTCAGTTGAAAGTTGAAAGCGAAAGGGCGGGGAAAGAGAGATGGAGAGCCACTACCTGCTGAATGCGATGCAGACCTGGAGCCGGGAACTGGCGGGGCAAAGCCAGCCCTGGGAGGCGCCGCGGGGCCTGTATGGCCTTGACATCATGGGCGAGATTCACCGGGGTGGGGGGAACATAGGCATCTACTGGGGCAGCGGGGAATATGACTTTGAGTTCCGCTGGGAGTTTGACGAAAAAGAGGAACCGAACAAGGGCGAGTTTGTCATCTACAACATAAGCGACGACACCATCCGCAAAATTCAGGTGGGGGACTTGCTGATCGTGTTCGGCGGGTTTGAGGGCGGCTGGTTTTTCTGTGCGTCCATCACCGAGGTGAGCGCCGAATGGAAAGGCGCGGACAAGGCCGTGACGCTGTACCTGGTGGAGAGCGGCACGAACGCGAACAGCGTGGAGTTCAGCACCTGGTACGACCAGGGCAGGGATGCGGAGATTCAGGCGCTGGCGCCCGGCGGGCCGAATGTATCTAAAACCTATGCGGCTGGTGTGCGCGCGGCGCAAATCTTGAGCGACCTCGTGTTTTGGAGCGGTTACCCCTGCCTGGAAGTGAGCGCCGAGCAGGACAGGATATATAGCGAGGCGGTGGTGCTGGAGGGGCCGCTGTTTAACCTGATGCAAGAATATGCCGGAGTATGCGGGGCCACGGCCTACCTGGCAAACGGGCTGCTGGTGGTGAAGAACCTGGGGGTAGACCGTGGGCGGGACCGCCTGCTGATTAGCCAGCACACGGGGCTGCTGGAAGCGCCGACCCCCTTTGCCGAGGAGGGCGGGGGCGAAAATGCGCCCAGTTACCGGGGCTACACCGTGAAGATGCTGGGCAGCCAGCGGGTGCAGATGGGCGCGCCGGTGCGGCTGCAAAGCCGGTATGTGGACGCCCAGCTGCGCGTATTGCGGGGCAAGCACAACTATGACGGGCTGCGCTTTGTGAGCGAGGCGACCTTGATTGAATAGACAGAAGGAGGGCGGGGTATGGAGGGGCTGAACCTACGCAAGACCATGGGCGAGCTGATAGAACAGAAACTGCTGCTGACCCACACGGCCTTTTTGGGGCGTGTGACGGCGGAGAATGGCGTGCGGCTGTGCGTACAGCCGCTGACGCTGGCGAAAGACGTGGACGGGGAGGCCTATGCGCAGCCGCTGGTGGTGGACGCGCCCCGCCTGAAAGGAGTGGCGGCCACGGTGGGGGACGTGGTGCTGTGCGTGGTGTGCGAGCGGGACATCAGCCAGGCGGCGCGCGGGCAGATGAGCCTGCCGGCCAACCGGCGGCACAGCCTTTCGGACAGCGTGGTGGTGGGGGTGATAGAGAATGCGGGGCTTTGAACTGGACGAACACGGGGACGTGGTGCT
>CAYYLW010000078.1:4696-12159 GCA_964472465.1 uncultured Oscillospiraceae bacterium
GGGGGTGATAGAGAATGCGGGGCTTTGAACTGGACGAACACGGGGACGTGGTGCTGAGCGGCGGCGATATTTCCTGTATCGAAAACGGGGATTTGCTGGCGCAAACCCTGCGGCAGCATATCACCCAAAACCAGGGGGAATGGTGGCTGAACCCCCGGCAGGGCATTGCGTTTGGGCGGCTGCTGGGCAAAAACCCAAACCCGGATTTGGTGCGCTGCGAGATACAGCAGGCGCTGTTGCAAGTGGATGAAGGCCTGCTGGTGGATGCATTTGAGACCAGGCGGGACGGGCGGCGTATGCAGGTGCGGTTCACCGCCAAAACCAGGGTGGGGGCCACGGCGGCAGTGAACACGGACTTTGGCGGATAGAGGGAGGGAGAGCATGGAGGCAATCACGGAGAAGGGTTTTGTACGGCCCAGCTATGCGCAGCTATTGGCGGCGCAGGAACAACGGGCGAAAGAACTGCTGGGCGGGGACGTGGATACCTCGGAATATTCGGTGCTGGGGAAGTTTTTGCGCATTGTGGTGTACGACCTGGCCCAGTTGTACGAGGAACTGGAAGCGGTGTATTTTGCGCGGTTTCCGGGCTATGCACAGGGTGTGCAGCTGGACAGGCTGACGCCCTTTGCGGGGGTTTCGCGAAACCCGGCGGTGGCGGCGGTGTACGAGGTGCAGTTCACCGGCGACGCGGGGGCCGTGATACCCGAGGGGTTCCGGGTGGCCACGGCGGACATGACGATGTACCGTACCGAGGCCCCCGCCACGCTGGGTGTGGATGGCACGGCGCTGGCCAGCGTGGTGTGTACCCAGCGGGGTGAGGCGGGCAATGTGCCGCCCGGCAGCATCGTCACCGTGGTGAACCCTGTGGCGCAGGTGCGCGCCGTACAGCAGGTGCGCCAGCGAGTGCCGGGACGTGAGCGGGAGAGCGACGCGGAACTGCGCGCACGGTTTGACGGGGCGATTGCGGGCATAGGCAGCGCCACGGCCGAGGCGGTGAAGGCGGCGGTGATGCGCGTGGCGGGGGTGGAGGGCTGCGTGATTGCCGAAAACGACGGCGAGGAGACCCTGCCCGGCGGCCTGCCGCCCCACAGTTTTGAGACCTTTGTGCTGGGGGATACCGCCCAGGATACCGAGATAGCGGCGGCCATCTTCTCCAAAAAGCCCATGGGTGTGTACAGCCACGGGCAGGTGGAGGCCGAGGTGCGGGACCAGGCGGGGAACCTGCACACGCTGCGGTTTTCGCGCGTGGCGGAACTGCGGCTGACAATACGCCTGAGCGTGAAAGCGGACAGGCTATTCCCGGCGCAGGGGGCAAAACAGGTGCAGCAGGCGCTGGCCGGGTATGTGAACGCCTTCCCGAACGGCAAAGACCTCGTTTTTTCCTCGCTGTACCCGGTGCTGTACACCGTGCCGGGGGTGGTGGAGGTTTCGAAGCTGGAAGTTTCGCAGGACGGGGGGAAGAGTTACGGGCAGAAGAACGTCCCGGCCAGTGCGGCGCAGGCCGTGCGGCTGGACGCAGGGGATGTATCGGTGGAGGTGAGCGCCTATGCCGACCAGTGAGTATGCGGCCCGCCTGCCGGACTGCTATGCGAAAGACGAGACCAGCGTGAACGCGCGGCTGCTTTCGATACAGGAGGAACTGCTGGCGGCGGGCTATGCCGATGTGAAGCGGGCCGGAGAGATGCTAAACCTGGAGACGGCCTTTGGGGCCACGCTGGACCTGTATGGGGAGATGGTGGGCCAGCCGCGGGGGAACCTGGACGACACGAAATACCGCTACTTGATACGCAACCGCATCGCGCGGAATTTTGTGACCGGGGACTACGAGAGCGTATTGGATGGCATTGTGGCGATGTTTGAGACGGACAAGCGTGAGATTGTGCTGGACGACCACCCCGCCAAACCGGGGGTGGTGTACCTCACGAAACTGCCGTTTTCCATCCTGTCTGCGGCGGGGTTCACGGCGGGGCAGGCACTGGAGATGATTGAGCAATTGGTGCCGGTGGGTGTGCGGGTGGAAGCGGACAATTTTGAGGGAACTTTTGCGTTTGCGGCGGGGCCGGCCGAGCAGGATAGCCTGGCGGGGTTCAGCGACCAGGCGGACCCTGCGCAGCAGACCATGGGCGGATATTTTGGGTTTGCCATTGGGGAAAGCGAGGACGGCCCGCTGCCCATAGCATAGCGACAGGAAGGGAGAGACACAGATGGCGAAAGAGCCAAGTTTCAAGCAAAAAGCACCGGGCTGGAGCGCCGAAGGGGTGGAGCCCTCGGCGGAGTTCAAGGCCAGCGGGTATGTGGCGGGCTACAAGCCCCCCGCGGGGTTCTTCAACTGGTTTTGGACGCGGGTGAGCGACTGCCTGGAGGAATTGCAGCTGAGCCTTGGGGACTATGCCGAGGCCAACGAGGAGGACAAGACCTGCCTGGCGGGGGACATTGCAAAAAAGCTGGACGCCAGCCGTTTCACAGCGGAGGGAATCAAACAACTGCTGAACGCGGTGAGCGGCCTCAACGCTGACACCCTGGACGGCAAGCACGCGGCGGATTTCGCCCAGAGTGGGCATGTGCACCCTGTGGCCAGCACCAGCGCGGCGGGCTTCATGGCGGCGGGGGACAAAACAAACCTCGACAGCCATGTGGCAAACAAAAGCAACCCGCATGCGGTGACGCGGGCGCAGTTGGGAGCGGCGGCGGCATCCGACTTAACCAGCCATACAGACAACAAAAACAATCCTCACGGGGTGACGAAAGCCCTGCTGAGCCTGGGAAACTGCGAGAACACCGCCGACACAGACAAAAAAGTGGCCACGGCCCGCACCCTGGCCACGCCACGAACCATTCAAACCAACCTGGCCAGCGTGGCGGCGGCTAGCTTTAACGGCAGCGCCAACATCACACCTGGTATCATGGGCGTTTTAGGCCCCGGCAACGGCGGCACTGGTTACACCAGTTTGCAGGCGACCCGTAGCGCCATGGGCCTGGGCAACACTCTTTCTGTTTTGCCTGTGGCAAACGGTGGCACCGGGGCCACCTATGCGGCCGCCGCCAGGGAAAATTTGCAGATTCTGGTGGGCAGCAAGGTGGTGGCCACCGACGTAAATGGCAACGTGGTGATTATTGCGGGGCGCCCCTCTGACGCCGTTAGTTTCAGCAACGGGGACGCCAGTGCACTACCATACAACTTCTCCTTTTCCAATTTCTTTTTAAATGGGCTTTGGTATGTACATATCAAGAACCCCAGTGGCGCCCCGCACGCCTACGCCACCGTACGGATTAACTATTTGCTAATCTACTGAGAAAAGGAGGGACGGTACAGTGAAAGTGATGGGTTTAGACAATGCGGGAAAGCTGGAATATTTGGCTTTGGACAGCGAAATTGACTATACGTCTTTTGAGGAAAACCTGCCGGGTATGGTATGGCGCAAGGTGAGGGAAGATGAGGCACCGGACGCCGCATTCCAGCAGGCGGATTTCCTGGAAAAACCGCTGAAAGACAGCGAAGGACGGCACAACTACCGGATTTCCCCCAAAGGGGTGATGGTGGAGAGGGTGTGGGAAGAGATGGGGGAGGCCGTGACAAAAGAAGCGAAAGGGGGGGTGATTGAGAAACCGGCAAAACCAGACGGACACGAAGAATTGCGGATACGGAGAAAAAGGAGGTGAAGCGATGGTCAGAACAGCAGTGAACTACGTAGACTACCCGGATGCCCTGACAGCCTTTGAGTACGATGAAAAGGGGATTTATGCCATTGTGTACGATGCAGAAGAACTAACGGCCACGATGTATGACAGATTTGGCAAGGTACTCTTGGCCCCTTGGACGGAGGAAATGATTCTTACAGCCAAGGAGTTTGAGGCGCTGGGGCTAACGGCGCAGCAGTACGATGAGTATGAATATTTCAGTACCAAAGGGCTAGAGGTGCGGCACTACGACTACTGGGGAAAATATATCTTGCAGATGATAGAAAGCCCCGCTTAGCGCCGCTAGGTCATACAACGGGCCGAAAGAAAGGAGGGATGCGCTATGGTAGAAACGAAAGTAGCCCCTTCATCAGGGCCTATTTCCGCTGATGATTTTGAGAGGCTGGATATTAGCACTTCCATTTTTGATGCGCTGGAATTTGAAGTGATGAGGCTGGAAGATGATGGGAAAAACCTGCTGGAAGCACTGGACTGGGCGTTTGCCTACACGGCAGATGAATTTGAAGATTTGCCCATAGATATAAACTATTTTGATGGCAAAGGCCTAATGGTGCGGGAACATGACCGGTTTGGGAAAATATTGCTAATGAACCAAACGGCATCCTAAACCGGACTTTTCAAACGGTGTCCCTTTGGGAGGGCGCCCCAATCGAGAACGAAAACAACAATATCATAAAAAGAAAGTGGGAAATTATTATGGCTTCTAGCAAAAAAACCGATAATTTAAACCTTACCCAGTATGTTGGAACCGATAAACCAAGCTGGCTGAACGACTATAACACCGATATGAAACAAATTGACGACCATGCGGGAGCTGTAAACGCTGCTCTTGCCAATATTACTGCTCAAGTGGAGCAGAATGTTCTGCAAAGGATGTACCCCATTGGCTCTGTGTACTGTTCCTTTAGTAACACTGATCCTGCACAAATTTTGGGGTTTGGCACTTGGGCAAGCGCATTTGTAGGCCGTTCACCGATGGGGGTTGACCCGGCTGATACGGATTTCAGCACAGGCGGAAAAACAGGTGGTACAAAAAGAGTAATCCTTACCAAGGAAATGATTCCAAGCCATGCTCATAAAATTCCTGCACTAGAAGGTGATGCACGAGATAGTGGTGACCATACTCACAATACCAGTGGAGAAGCCGAAAGTACAGGAAGCCATTTTCATACAGGTCCAAATCACACACATAGTGGCCCTAGCCATACACACAAAATTCCAAAATTATCAGGACAAACCAATTTAACAGGCAATCATTCTCACACCCTAAGCTTGGATGCAGCGCAGGGATATAATGGCGGGAATGCATATACAATGGGCCCGAAAACGGTCACTATCAGCCAATTCTATACCATTGGCAAGTCTGGTGAGCATAGCCATAGCGTTACCATCGACGAAAACACTAGCCATGCAGCGGGCATCGAGACAACGGGGAGCGGTGGAACGGGGAACACAGGCGATAGTGGGGTACATAACCATGTTGTAAAAGGTACTGCTGCCATTGCAGGTAAGCACTCTCATATAGTGGATACCGAACCTTCTGTTACCGGTAGCATTGGTGATGGTGTAGCACATGATAATATGCACCCCTATGAAACCGCCTATTTTTGGAAGCGGATTGCCTAATAGTAAAACCGCAATAAACTTGGCGGGCATATAGGAAAAAGCCGGGGCCATGTGTATGGCAATGGCCCCGGCCCATGATTTTGGAATGTCTTATACACAAGGAGAAAACAAAATGGGATCTAGCAACAAAACCACAAACCTGAACCTTTCCCAGTTTGCCAGCAATGACAAACCCGGCTGGCTGAGCGACTACAACGCCGATATGAAGCATATCGATGACCATATGGGGGACATGGACGCCGAGCTTGCCAGCGTGGGCCGTGACCTTGCTGCCCACAAAGCGAATAAGCAAAACCCCCATGAGGTGACGGCGGCCCAGGTGGGCGCAGCCAGTGGTGCAGACTTGACCGCTACCAACAGTGACCTTACTGCACACAAGGCGAACAAGCAAAACCCCCATGGGGTGACGGCGGCGCAGGTGGGTGCGGCCAGTAGTGCAGACCTGGCAGCCACCAACAGCGGGCTTGCTTCCCACAAGCTGGACAAGACAAATCCCCATGGGGTGACAGCAGCGCAGGTGCAAACCTATACAAAGGCGGAGATTGATGCGCTTTTGAGGAATAAGGCGAATGTGGAGGCTGCCAACAACATTGCCTTGCTGAATGGCCCCGATGTTGTGCAGCGTGGCGCCAATACATGTTTCTATACAAAAAATGTTCTAAATGAAGTTACGATTGTTTTTAGCTTGCAGTATAAACATTCTGTGAGCGATGGCATTGTACCAAATACATTGTTGGCGACAATGCCCGCAGGGCACTTACCATGGGGTGGATATATTATTCCTATCTACAACAATTTGGTATCAGGACAATGCGAAGCTGGTATTTGCTTCATGTATGCCGATGGCCGAATAATTTTCCAGCAATCGCCAAGTGGAAAAGCATACACATTATTTGCGTGTTTCTCGTATTTGGCAAAGCCATGACATATTTTTTTAACAGATACATTTTTTCCATATGGATTATGAGGTTACCAAAAAACTGATGCAACCCCTGATGACATTTAAGGTTGTACAGGGTGATACAAGTGAGTGCAAAACTGAAATTTGCCTATTGTTCGACTTTAGCGGCTACCAAACCGCCAGTGAAAATACCAACAAGAAAAGGAGCAAAAACATGGAACATAAACACGCGATTGTAACCGACGCAGAGGGCTATAAAACAGAATTTGTACTGGTGAACATCTGGCAAGAAAACGGCCAGACGGTAGAAACACCGCTGTACTACGAAATGCAGGAGGGCGAGCGGCTGGTTTACAACCAGGTGCCCGAAGCGCTGGCGATGTCCCGCCCTAGATGGAATGGTGGCACCTGGGAAGAGACGGCCACCGCCGAAGAGATGGCGGCCTTGGAGCAGCAGCGTGCGGGCTTTGGATTGGAAGCGCCCATAGAGGCATAGAAAGGAGCAAGCATGACACCAGGAAAAGGAATCAACAAGCTCACCAGCCCCTATGGCCCGCGTTCATTCGATGGTTTCCACTATGGGCAAGATCTTGTCATCACGGGCCCGGCGCGGGCTATTTGGGATTGTAGTAAGGTGGAAACCGTGGCGGGCTACAACGGCGGGCGGGGGAACACCGCCTATCTCTACTACAGCCCTAGTCTCCGGGTACTGTATCAGCACCTGGCCAGTATCCTTGTAAAACCCGGCCAGAAAGTGAAGCAAGGCCAGGAAGTGGGCATCATGGGCTATAGTGGCTACTGCATCCCAGCGGGCCCGGCAGGGGCGCACTTGCACATTGAGGTGCAAAAGCTATCGGGCGGGAGATGGCGGCCTATCGACCCCACCCCGTATACAGAAGTTCCCAACGTGAAGGGCACACATAAGGGCAATGACAAGCTGGATACTGCTCCGGCTGGCGCACAGGAGGCCCCTTTGGCCCCCGAGGCCCCGCTGTACAAACTGAATGTGGGCCCTGCCAGCGCTGGAGACGTGGCTACTCTGCGGCAGATGGCGGAAACCTTACGTGTGGGGTTTGAATCGCTGCCCCAGGGGGGAAACCTATCCCTGCTTACCCTGGGCCCGGTGAGCACGGGCGACAAGCATAGCCTGCTTCGCCTGGCAGATACCTTAAATCTTCCGGCGGGGGTGGCCTAAATGCCACAGGAGATAGTGCTGGCGCTCATCTCGCTGGCCAGT
>CAYYLW010000079.1:0-12061 GCA_964472465.1 uncultured Oscillospiraceae bacterium
GCGCCGGAAAAAGCACCTTGATGAGCATGCTGTTTGGCATGTATGAGCCAGATGCCGGGGATATTTATGTGCGGGGAGAAAAGGTGCACCTTAGCTCCTCCAGCGATGCGGCGGCTCTGAACATTGGTATGGTGCACCAGCATTTTAAGCTGGTGCAAAACTACACCATCGCCCAAAACATTGTGCTGGGGGCCGAGCCCATGAAACGGGCGCTGGGCTTCCTGCCCTATGTGGACATCAAAACGGCCTCGGCCAAAATACGCCAGCTTTCCAAAGACTATGGGCTGGAGGTGGATCCCGACAAAAAAATTGAGAACATCCCCGTTAGCACCCAGCAGCGCGTGGAAATTTTGAAGATGTTGTACCGCGAGGCGGAGATTTTGATTTTTGACGAGCCCACAGCGGTGCTTACCCCACAGGAGATAGAATTCCTGCTGGACATCATGCGCAGCCTGCGCGAGGGCGGCAAAACCATCATCCTCATCACCCACAAACTGGAGGAAATTAAAAAAATTGCCGACCGCTGCGCTATTTTGCGCCGCGGCAAGCTGGTGAAAACCCTGGAAGTAGCCGGCACCTCCACCAAGGAAATGGCCAACCTGATGGTGGGCAAGGAGATGGATTTTGACCTGAAAAAATCCCCCGCCAACTACCGGGACGTGGTGCTGGATGTGGATGGGCTAACCGTGCAGAACTCCGATAAATTTGAGGTGGTGAAGGACGTTTCCTTCTCCATACGCGGCGGGGAAATATTCGCCATCGCGGGTGTTTCCGGCAACGGGCAGGTGGAAATTGCCGATGCCATTGCCGGGCTGCAAAAGGCCGCTGGCGGGCGCATTATGCTGAATGGGGAGGACATTACCCACATGCCCATTTTGCAGCGCACCGAAAAAGGCATCTCCTACATTCCAGAGGACCGGCAAAAGTATGGCGTTGTGATGGATTTCACCCTACGCGACAACCTGGCCATCAAAACCTTCTACAAAGAACCGTTCTCGAAAAAGGGCATTTTGCACCCCGAGGGTTTTGAGGAGTATGCGGAAAAACTCATCGAATCCTTCAACATCCGCAGTGGGCAAGGCGGGGCCACCGTCACCCGCAGCATGAGCGGTGGCAACCAGCAAAAGGCCATTGTGGCACGGGAAATTGCACTGGAAAGCAACTTGATGATTTTTGTACAGCCCACCCGGGGCCTCGACATCGGCGCCATCGACAACATCCACCGCCATATTTTGGCCCAGCGCGATGCGGGCAAGGCGGTACTGCTCATCTCGCTGGAGCTGGACGAGGTGATGGCCCTGGCCGACACCATTGGCGTTTTGTATAGCGGTAAGATGCTGAAAATTGCCGAGGCCGCCAGCCTCACCACCACAGAAGTGGGCAAATATATGATGGGGGTGACGGAATGAACAAAGAGAAAAACCGTGGCTCTGGCAAAGACGGCTGGCTGCTGCGTACCCTGGCGGGCGAAAAAAGCAGCCGCATCGCCATTCCCATCATCGCCATTTTAATGAGCATGGTGGTGGCCTCAATCATCTTGCTCATCATGGGTAAAAACCCCGTTACGGCTTTCCTGGGCTTCTTGCGCGGCTGCGGCCTGTGGCTGAAACCCAGCTATGCGGGCGGGCAAAGCATGCTGAGTGATTTCACCTCCTTCCTGGGCATCCTCACCCCTATGATGCTGGCCTCCCTGGGCGTGATTGTGGCCATGCGCGCAGGGCTGTTCAACATCGGCGTGGCCGGGCAGATGCTGATGAGCGGCTTTATGGCCACCGTGCTTGTGGGCTACTCCCCCCTGCCCGCCATCATTGCAAAACCCTTGGTGGTTGTGATTGGCCTGGTGGTAGGCGGCGCACTGGGCGCCTTTACCGGCTTTTTGAAACACCGCTTCAACATCCATGAGGTGGTTACCTCCATCATGATGAACTACATCATCAGCTATGTGACAGGTTTTTTCATCAACACCTACTATGTGGATATTGTCACCCGGCAATCCCGCCCGGTGGGGGTGGCCGCCCGGCTGACCATTGCCGATTTGAGCATTGGTTCTTCCAAGGTGGGCCTGCCCCTGGGCATTATTCTGGCGGTGGTGGCGGTGTTCCTGGTAAAATTTTTGCTGGACCGCACCACAACGGGTTTCCGCCTAAAGGCCGTGGGGCAAAACCCCTTCTGCGCGCAGTATGCGGGCATCAACGTGGGGGGCAACACCGTGCTGGCCATGCTGCTTTCCGGCATGCTGGCGGGCCTGGCGGGCATCACCTACTATCTGGGCTACTTCTCCACCATCGTGCCCAAAGACCTGGCCGGCCTTGGTTATGACGCCATCGCCGTTTCGGTGCTGGGCAACGTAAGCCCGGTGGGCTCCATCTTCGCCTCCATCCTCATCACCATCTTCCAAAAAGGTAGCGTGTACATGAGCAGCACCGTGGGCGTGCCCAAGGAGATTTCCTCCGTAATCATCGGCATTCTGCTGCTGTTCAGCGCCTGTGGGGGGTACATCCACTATGTGGCCAAGCGCAGGCAAGACCACATGGCCACCCCTGCGGCTGCCATCAAAAGCGCAAAGGAGGAGAAATAAATGAGCCTAGATACCATTTTGATTGACGGTTTATCATTTTCTCTGCCCCTATTTATCATCGCCATCGGGGGCATCTACTCCGAGCGTAGCGGTGTAACCATGCTGGCGCTGGAAGGCTTGCAGGGCTTTGGCGCCTTTGTGGGCGCGGCCAGCGTGGTGGTGCTGCGGCAATTCATGGGCGATTCCCCCTCCCTCATCTACATCGCCATGGTGGCGGCCATGGTGGGCGGCAGCCTGTTTGCCGTAATCCACGCGCTGATGTGCGTAAAATTCCGCGCCCAGCAAACCATCAGCGGCGTGGTGGTGAACATTCTGGCGGTGGCGCTTACCACCTTCTTCACCAGCCTCATCAACGCCGGAATTACCGGCGACGCGTCCAACAAATTCCAGCTTGGCGTCTCGCCCCGGTTCGATGTACCGGGCCTTTCCAGCATCCCCTTCATCGGCGGGCTGTTTAAAAACATGTACCCCTTTGAAGTGGTAATTGCCGCCGTGGCGGTGTTCATGTGGTACCTGCTGTACAAAACGCGTTACGGCCTGCGGCTGCGCGCCTGTGGTGATAACCCCCACAGCCTGGACGCGGCGGGCGGCGACGTAAACCGTGTGCGCTTCACCGCGGTGCTGATTTGTGGGGCCATGGCGGGCCTGGGCGGCATCTCCTTCGCCTACTCCATCTCGGCCAATTTCTCGCCCAGCAGCTACATGGGCTACACCCTGCTGGCCTGCCTGTTCTTCGGCTTTACCAAGAGCTTTGGCTACCAGCTTAGCCTAAACCTGGGCTTACCCAGCAATTTTTCGGATCTGTTTCTCATCCTGCCCTACGTGCTCACCCTGCTCATCCTCATCTTCTTCTCCAAACACACCCGCGCTCCGCGCGCCGTGGGCGAGATTTTTGACAAGAGCAAACGTTAGCACAGCCGTTTGATACGTAAAAAGCGGGCACAATATGTGCCCGCTTTTTCTATGTGCTGCTGTGTTTATGCCCTTTTTATGTTGGGTGCCGACTACTGGTTAGGTTGAGCAAATAATCGGAAGAGGTGTTGTAGAACCGGGCCAGCGCTGCCACCACCTGCACCGGGATATTGCGGCTTCCGTTTTCGTAGCCCGAGTAGGTGCGCTGGGAGATATGCAGATATTCCGCCACTTCCCGCTGGGAAAGGTCGCTATCCACACGCAGCTCCTTAATTCGCTTATATTCCATTCTGCTCACCCCTGCCCAGTATAAGCTAGCTCATTTTGAACTCGTGCAATCCGGCTCAAAATGAGCCGTCACCATCCTTTGGCCATATGAAGGGGGCCCAGCACAAAAAATGTCCGCCATCTGGCGGACATTTTTTATCCCTCTAGCGGCTAATTGTTCACCGTATCATAATGATAATCCAGGGCGTTCATCCCTTCCTGCATCTCACCCTCCATCTGTATCTGGTTCAGGGTATACAGGTTGTCGCCCGATTCCCCAAGGTCAATCTCCAACCAGGTGGCACTTTCAGGCAGGGGGACGGTTTGGTCTGGCATATAGGTGATGTTCTGGTCAAAATACAGCCGGTACACCCTGCCGGATACCTTCTCCACACCGGAAAGGCGCAGGTTGGAGACATATTCGCTGTTATAAAAACCCAGCGCCACGCCATAAACACCGTTGTCATTGTAAAAATACATCACGGTATCCTCGTTCGCGTCCACCCACTGGCCCTCTAAAGCATCGAACAAATCGGCCACTTCCTGGCCCGTTGCCGTCTGCCCGCCCGTGCCGGACGCCGCCGCTTCCGGGGCGGTGGATTCCGGCGCTTTCGCCGGGGGTTTTGGCGCGCGGGGCGTACTTTCCGCCACCTGTGAAGAAACGGAAGCCGAAGGCGCGGAGGAACTCTCCCCAAACAGCGCGCTCAAAATCTCGTCCGGCACAACGCCCGCCAGGCAGCCCGAAAGCAACAACACCGCCGCCAGCCCCGCCACCAAACTGAACCAGGTTTTTTTACGCATCACGCAAACCCTCCCCCTTCACACCGCAAAACCCCTGTATGCGGCCTAAGACTTGTTCTTCACCATCAAATTCCGCCCACCGCTGGGGATGTCCTCGTACTTTGTCTCAAACTCGCTGGTATATTCGATAAGCTTATGCAGCTTAGAAAAGCCGTAGTTGCGCGTGTCAAAATCTGGGTAAAGGCGGCCCAGCAGGCTGCCCACCTGCCCTAGGAACATCCAGCCATCCTCGTCGCCCTCGTTTTCTATAATGCTGTGAATGCGCAGCACAATCTCTTCCAGCGGCACAAACCCGCTCACATCTTCGGGGCTATCCGGCTGGCTGGTCTCGGGCGCCTCGGGCGGTTCCTCCACCTTGGTTTTGGCGGGTTTTGCCTCTGCCTTTGCCGTTTTCTTGGGCGGCTGTTTTGCCTTAGGCACCTTTTCGGCTTTCGCCTCGCCCGCGGGCTGGGTGCGGGATTTTAACAGCACATCCAAATATTTGAAGGTGTCGCAGGCGCTTTTAAAGGCCACCGGGGTCTTGCTCTCCCCCATGCCGATGACAAACATCCGGCTTTCCCGCAGCCGCGCGGCCAGGCGGGTAAAATCGGAATCGGACGAAACCAGGCAGAAACCATCGCAGTTTTTGGAGTAGAGAATATCCATCGCGTCGATAATCATGGCCGAATCGGAGGCATTCTTGCCCTGGGTATAGCTAAACTGCTGAATGGGTGTTAGGTTGTTTTCCAGCAGCATTTTTTTCCAGCTCGCCATCTCCGGGCCGGTCCAATCGCCATAAATCCGCTTATAGGCGGGGGTGCCGTGCAGGCTCAACTCGTCTATAATCACCTTAATATATTTTGGGGAAACATTCTCTGCGTCAATGAGCAGCGCAATTACTTTTCCGCTGTCTTGCATCCCGTCATCCCTCTCGTTTTTTATTTATTCTTTGCATTATACCATGTGCCACACAAAAGCGAAAGCCGCGGCGGTATTGCTTGCGGGAAAAGGGCGGGGGTGCTATACTAGTTAAATATGACGTGCAGGGAGTGCTTTGATGGAAGAAAACAGCAAACAAACAAAGGCCCCGGTCTCTCACGTGTTGCGGGAATGGCTGGTGGCCCTGCTGGTGGCGGTGGCGGTGGCGCTGTTTATCACCCAGGTGATTATTGTGAACGCGCGCGTTCCCACCGGTAGCATGAAGCCCACCATCTTGGAGGGCGACAGGGTGATTGGCCTGCGCCTAGCCTACCTGTTTAGCGAGCCGGAGCGTGGCGATATTGTGATTTTCCGTTTCCCCGATGATGAAACACAGCTCTATGTGAAGCGGATAGTGGGGATGCCCGGCGAACAGGTGGACATTCACGGCGGAAACGTGTATATCAATGGTGAACTACTGGACGGGCCAGCCGGCGGGCAGAGTATAGCAGGGGAGTTTGGCCCCTACACCGTGCCGGATAACCATTATTTCATGATGGGGGACAACCGCAACTCCTCACTGGACTCCCGCTACTGGAACAACACCTATCTGCCGCGCGAAAACATCGTGGGCAAAGGCGTGTTGCGCCTGTTCCCAGACCCCGGCCTGCTGGAATAACACCCACACATACAATCCCCTCTTCGGGCTAAAAGCAAGGCTTTTGGCGAAGAGGGGATTTTAATGTGGGGGTGTTTGTTTTACTGCGGCTTGGGAATGGAAATGAAAGGCATATGCCTTGGCTCCCTCTGATGAGGGCGCTGGCTACGCAGCAGGCTGAGAGAACCTTCGGTGTTTCTGCCGCGTGTCTCTTTCCCTCCTGGGCGGCGGGCCGCCCTTTCCTCCCTCGTCAGAGGGAGGTGAAAACGGTGGGCTGCTTCCTCACGTTTGGCCCTTTGCGTTTGGCTCTTCCCTTTCCATTTTCCACTTTCAGCTTTCCACTGACAAAGTTTCTGCTTCTACGGGTGGCCAGGCGCTGCATAGGGAATCCACAATTTCCTCCCAGGCCAGTTTTCCCGTGCAGTATTCCGGGTTCAGCGAGGGCTTGCGCTGGGGCTGGTATTCATCGCACAGGCGGCCAAGCGCGGCCGCAATATCCCCGGGGGCATAGTTTTGCAAGCTGATGATATTCTCGTTAAACCCGGTGAGGTCCTTGTTGGCGTAGCAGTTGGTAATGGTGCGCACCCCAAAGGTGGACATTTCCAGCGGCGGATAGCTGGGGTGGGGCGAAACCATCAGCGAGATGCCCGCATAACTCTCCTGCATCAGCTTTGCATAGGCCTCCAGGCTGAGCCGCCCCAGAGACTCGATGCGAAGGCCACCCGGAAGCACAACGGGCGGGTGTTTCGCCCCCACCGAATAGACCTTCCAATCGGCGGCGTCCGGCTGCACCTCACTCCACTTTAGTAAGGCCAGAATAATCAGTTCAAAGCAGTTGCGGCGCACCTCGGGGCGCCCATAGAAGATGATTTGTTTCTTGCGCTCGTAAGCCTTCTCCGGCTCCAGCAGGGAGAAGAGTTTTTGGTTCATGGGCGCATCGAAGCAATAGCTCTCTTCAAAGTTATGGCCGGGCTGCTGGGCAAAATATTCCTGTAGCAGGCGGCTGTTGAACACGGCCGCCATGGGCAAATCCTGCTTATAGGTGGCCTCGGCCAAGCTGAACTGGGAGGACCATGCGTAGAAATATGGCTCGTAGTCTTGCACCAAATAGATGAGACGGTGGCGCGTGCCGAACTGCTGCTGCTGCCAGTGCAGCACGTCGTTTGAAAGATAGGCCGACCACCAGGTGGTGGCGATAAACACATCGTTTGCGCCCACGGGCAGGCTGCGCCCGTCGTGCCTGTCCGCCATGCTCACAATCTGGCGGCGGTGGCCGCATTCCTCGCCCCACTCCGCCAGCATATAGCCCTCATACCGCGCCACATCGCTCTCCTCGGCGTCGTAGTTGATGAGCACGATGCGCCTGTCGCAATTTTGGCGCTCGGCAATGCTCTCAAAGAACTTTACCGCCGTGGCAACGCCGCCAAACACATGCTCTTCGCAGATGCTGGGCACCAGCAAATTGATGCGGTAGCGCCCCGTTAGGCCTTCGTCGCGGCGCACCGCCAAGGGGCGCACGTCCAGAATAAAATGGTCGCCATTGAAAATGGTCTCCTCAAAGCCATCATCCAAATCGGGCTCTTGGCCCGCCAGGCGCGGGGCCGTGCTGTGATAGTGGAGGTTTGGGTTGAAATAGGGGTCTCCGCTTTGCCAGTAGCGTTCGTAGGCCTGTTTGGAAAGGCTGAAATCACTTTCTGGGATATAGCTGTCCCGGCTTTTGGATTCATCGTGGTACAAACGCACCTGCGCGTTATACAAAACCGCCAGGCCGGCGTTTAGGGCCTCCAGGCAAAACGCCACGTCGCTGCCGCAGATGATGAATTCCTCGTCGAAGCCGCCAAGGCGGGCAAACACACTGCGGGACACCGCCTGCAAGGCCCCGGTAACCGCCGTGACATTGCGGCTGAGCACCGGAGACACATAGGGGGAAAACCAGTGGCTTGCCTCCATGCCCTTAAACACATGGTCGGCCCAGCCGTTCATCCCCACCACCACCCCGGCATGCTGGATGCTGCCATCGGGGTAAAGCAGCAGGCCGCCCACCACCCCTACCTCGGGGCGCAGGGCGTTTTCGGCCAATAGTTCCAGCCAGTTTTCGGTGATGACACGGGTATCGTTATTGAGAAACACCAGCACCTCGCCCGCGGCCTGCTGGGCCCCAAAATTGTTCAGGCGGGACCAATTGAAGGCAAAATCCGCTTTCAGCACCCGCACACGGGGCTGGGCCTTTTGAATCTCCTCTATCCAGCGAAAGGTTGCGGCGTTTTCAGAGCGGTTGTCCAGCAGCAAAATTTCATAGTGTGGGTAGCTGGTTTTTTCTAAGATGCTCTGCACGCAGGTGTCGGTCATCTCAGGCTTATCTTTAAACGGGATGATGATGCTAACCAGGGGCGGCGGGCTGGGCAGGGGAAAACGGGGCTGGTAGGTAAAACCCTGGGCCCCATTTTCCGCATAGGCGGCGGGGCCGTATTGCCGTTTGAGATGATGCTCCACCGCCAGGCGCCCGGCCTCGTTCGCGTAGGGTTTGGCTTCGGCGTTTGCCGCGGTGGATTGCGCATGCTCCCGCCAGGCATACAGCAACTTTGGAATGTGTACGATATGGCTGGTGTTTTCGGAAAGGCGCAGCACCAAATCATAGTCCTGCGCGCCGTCATATTCGCCGGAAAAAACGGCGCTTTGCCCCAGCAACTGGCGGCGGAACACCAAAAAGTGGCAGATATAGTTTTGGGCATTCAGCAAATCGGGCGACCAATCCGGTTTGTGGAAGGGGTTGACAAACTGCCCGTCCAAGAGGTGGGTCTCATCGGTGTACACCATCTCCGCGCCCTTTGCGGTGATGGCCCCGGCCACCTCATACAGGGCGTTGGGGAAGAGCAGGTCGTCATGGTCCAAAAGGCCAATATACTCGCCGCTTGCCATTTCCAGCGCGGCGTTTGTGTTGCCCGCTATGCCTTTGTTTTCGGCCAGGTGGCGGTACAGCACCCGGGATTCTTCCCCGGCCAGCTTCTTTGCTATCTCCCCCACATGGGCATGCTGTGCGTCGCTGGCGTCCGCCAGGCAAAGCTGCCAGTTTTGGTAGCTTTGGTTTTGTACCGAGGCCAGCATCTCGCGCAAAAAGGGCTCTGGGGTATTGTACAGCGGCACCAGTATGCTGATGAGCGGCCCGGTTTGCGGGACGGTGCGCTGGGCGTACAGTTCCTCCCAGGGGGTAAAAAATTCCACGTCTAGCGCCACGCCGGGAAACCACTTGGCCTTTTCGGCCTGGCGGGCCTTTTGGCTAAGGCGGGCCTGTTTATACTGCCGCAGGCCCTCTTTGCCACCCCGCCGCCAACTGGCCAGCATGCCATAGCCACTGCGCAGGCCCGGCACGGCGCGCAGCAGGGCTTTGGCCTTGCCCGCCCCATAGCGCAGCGGCCAACTGGCCCGCCAATAGGGCGAGGCCGAAAGCGCCGAAAGGGCAGCCTCCAGGTCCTCCTCATGCTTTTTCCCGTGGCGGCTTATCCGGCTCAGTTCCTTGTTGTCGCCCCGCAGGCGCTTGTTTTCCTCCAGCAGGGCATCCATCTGCTGGTTCAGCAACTGGATATAATGCTCTTGGTCCTCGCAGGACGCGGCCTGCTCATTCTCCCATTCTGTTTTCACAGTATCCCTCCTCCATGGGCCAGCTTGCGTAGCCGTTCAGCCCCGGCCCGGCCAGATGCCCGGCCTGGTGTTCATAGTAACCCTGGGCGGCAATCATGGCGGCATTGTCGCCGCACAGGGCCACCTTGGACAAATAACAGGCAATTCCCAGTTCTTTGGCGGCCCGCTCCACCTTTTGCCGCAGCAGGGTGTTGGCCGCCACCCCGCCCGCTATGGCAATGGCGGGGGCCCCTGTATCCCCGGCGGCAGCTTGTAGCTTGGCCGCCAAAATGCCGGTGGCCTTTTCCTCAAAGCTGGCCGCAAGGCCGGGGATGTCCAGGGTCTCCCCCTTCATCTCGGCCTGGTTACAAATGTTCAAAACGGCGGTTTTTAGCCCCGAAAAACTAACGTTATACGGCCCCTCCGCATGGGGCACCGGCAGGGCATAGGCCGCCGGGTTGCCGCTTTGGGCGGCTTTTGCCACCGCCGGGCCACCGGGGTAGCCAAGGCCCAGGGTGCGGGCCACCTTGTCAAAGGCCTCGCCCGCCGCATCGTCCACCGTGCGGCCCAGCACGGTAAAATGGGCATAGCCCTTCACCTGCACCAGGTGGCAATGCCCCCCGGAGGCAATGAGACAGAGAAAGGGCGGGCGGAGCTGGGGGTGGCTGAGGTAGAGCGAGGCCACATGCCCGCGCAGGTGGTGCACCGGCACCAGGGGTTTGCCCGCCGAAAAGGCCAGCCCCTTGGCAAAATTCACCCCCACCAGCACCGCGCCAATCAACCCCGGCGCAAAGGTGACGGCCACCGCCCCCAATTCTTCGGGGGAAATGCCCGCCTCGTCCAGCGCACGCTGGGCCACCGTGCTGATACACTCTACATGCCGGCGGCTGGCAATCTCGGGCACCACACCCCCATACAGGGCTTGCTCCTGCACGCTGGAAGCCACCACGCTGCTGTGTATTCGCCTACCGTTTTCCACCACGGCGGCGGCGGTCTCATCGCAGCTACTTTCTATTCCCAAAATTTTCATCCGTTTTGTTTGCTCCTGCGTCTTTCCCAAAATTCATTGTGCCTACAAGCAAAGGAACATATACCCTCTGTTCATCTGCCCCAAATCTCTTCCCATTACAGCGTACAACCGGCTGTTTTTTTAACATGCCCGCCCCCCGCCAAAAGCGGGGGGAACAACATCGGTTCTACCTGGCCGAACAGCCACCTTCTGCTTCGCTGTTCTCCAGCCTTTTTTCCAGTAAAAAACCATCCTCCGGGGGGTTTTGGTACATCCCCGCGCGGCGGGCCAGGGTGGCAAAGCCCAGGCTTTGATACAGCCCAAGGGCCGCCTGGTTAGAAACACGTACCTCCAGCAGTACCCGCCGCACCCCGCGGCTGTGCAGCCGGGCAAAAGCCTGCCGCAGCAGGGCACTGCCCAGCCCTTGCCCGCGAAGGGCCGGGGCCACGGCCACCAGTTGCAAATCGGCCGTTTCGCACACGGCCAGAAAACAGGCAAAACCCGCCGGGTGGCCCTGTTGCAGGGCCACGAAGCAAGGGCGGTTTTCCAAGGTGAGGCAGGGGGCAAAATCCGTTTCCTGCCAAGGGTCGGGCGCGGTGCGGGCTATGTCCCCGCAGGCGGGCAGCATCCAGGCTTCTAAGGGCACAATGTCCAGCCCTTTGGGCGGTGGGGCCTTTTCTGCCACCATCTAGCCCTTGGCCTCCAGCCAGTTTTTCCCGCAGTGCACCTCGGCCTCCATGGGCACGGCCAGGTTCACGGCGCCCACCATCTCCTCTTGCAGAATATGCTGCACTTGGCTCTCCTCGCCCTGCACCGTCTCTACAATCAATTCGTCGTGCACCTGCAAAATCAGGCGGCTTTGCAGCCCCTCGGCCCGCAGGCGGCGCCACACACGTATCATGGCAATTTTGATGATATCCGCCGCCGTGCCCTGGATGGGGGTGTTGAGGGCGATACGTTCGCCCAAGGCGCGGATGTTGCCGTTGCTGCTGGAAATTTCCGGCACCGGGCGGCGGCGGCCAAACAGGGTTTCCACATAGCCATGCTCCCGCCCAAAGGCCACCGTGGCCTCCATGTAGCGCTTTACGCCGGGGAAGCTGCCCAGGTAGGTTTTGATGAAGTCGTCGGCCTCTTTGACCGAGACGCCGATGTCTTTGGAAAGGCTGAAAGCCCCGATGCCATACACGATGCCAAAATTCACCGCCTTGGCCGCGCTGCGCAGCGCCGGCGTCACCATCTCGGGGGGCAGGCCGTTCACACGGGCCGCGGTGGCGCGGTGGATGTCCTGCCCTTGGTGGAAGGCCTCCTGCATGGCCTCATC
>CAYYLW010000080.1:0-12042 GCA_964472465.1 uncultured Oscillospiraceae bacterium
CATGCTGCTACTTCGGGCGCACGCTTCCACCTGTTTTCCCTCCTCTGCTGGTTTATGGTTTGTGGGCGGCCAAAGGCCACCTCTCCCTGGCAAAAGCCCTCCGCCTTGCCGGGAACATCATTAGTATACCCCACCCGTCCACATTACGGCAAGCATTTTTTTGTAAAATCCTGCCAGGGTCCACTTTACAAATAAAAAACGCTCTCCCCCACTGGCGAAGAACGCACGGGATTAAGCTTTACAAAAAACTGCTTTCCCTTAGGATAAACCGCCTTTGGGTGGCTAGCCCGCCACGGCCTACACCGTGGGGGTTTGCCCTTCCTTGCCGCCCTCCTGCCGGGGGCCCGGGCCGCTTGCCAGCGCGCAGGCGTCTTCGCCCTGGTAGATGCTATACAAATTTTTCCCCATTTTTTTGGAGCGGTAAAGTGCTGTGTCGGCCTGTTTGTAGGCCACCTGGAAGGGAATACCCGGCGCCGGAATCTCTACCAGGCCTATACTCAGAGAGCTCATCAACTGCGCGCCCCCCGCGCCCTCCAGCACCATCTCGGCCCGCTGTTGGATGCCGGCCACTTTTGCCAAAACAGTATCTGTCATGGCGCTATTTTTAATATAGACCATGAACTCATCTCCCCCAAAGCGCCCCACGATATCATCGGCGCGGAACCCACTTTTCAGCAGCTCTGCCGTGCGCTTTAACACCTCGTCCCCACGGGCGTGCCCCAGCAGGTCGTTCACAGCTTTGAAGTTATCGATGTCTGCCATGAGCAAAATGCCCCGCCCGCGCAAGAGTTCCTGCTCCACCAGGTCTTCAAAGGTGTCCCGGTTGTACACACCGGTCATCATGTCTAGCTGGGCTTGCTCATATAAGCGGCGCTTTTCTTCATATTCTTCATGTACATCCACCGTGTAGGCCATGGCCAATACATCGCCTGTCTCCTCTTCTTCAATGAGGTTTACATGCATGCGGTGCCAGCGGGTTTCCTGTTTGGTGCAGCCCACGCGGTAATCCAGCACAAATTTCCGGCTGCCACGGGCAAAAGCCTCTAAAAGCCGCTTGCGGCTCATCACTTTCAAAAACCCGGGCAAATCTTCCAGCACAAGATGCTCCTGCGCCACCTCCGGGAAGCCTTTTGAAAAATTCAGCCAGTCCTCCTCTTCCTCCAAATCCTCATCCGGTAGGCCAATGCGAAACATGTCCCTCGTCACGTTAATCTCGTAGCGGCGCACCGCATTCCCGGTCAAGGCGTCTAAAAACCCCACATTGGTGCTCAGTTGGTTGGTCAAGTCCTCGCTTTTTTCTTTGTAACCCAGCAGTTCGCTTACCCGGAAATTGTAAAACAACATCACATAGCCGCCCAGCAGCATGGTTATACATTTTAAAATTTGGTCTATATAAAAAAAACCAAGCTGCATGTCCTGCTGGTATACCTTGGCATTGTACAAAAGGTACAACACGCAAATGCTCATCCAAACAGTTTGATACATGCGCTGGTTCGCATTTTGTAGCACAATACGCACCTTGGGCAGGGGCAGTATAAAACGCACCATCAGGGTGGCCGCCAAAAGGCCAAGCAGGCTAAACAAAAATGAAAAATAGAGCGTATTGGCCCTGTTCGCTACGTCGTACATGGAAATATTGTTCGTCCACGCCACCAGCACACACACCACGGTGTGGAACACCATGATGTGCAGCATGAAGGTGACAACAACAAAAAGATTTTTGCGAAAACCAGGGCGGTATAATAGCCAGACTTCGGCGATTAAAATGAGGAATATCCCCACATAGGCGGCGGCGGTGCTACTGCTTTCGGTGAAGGACAAGGCCAGCACCAGGCCGCTGTTCATCAGGCCCAGCAATAAAATGCGGATATACTTGGTGCGTCTTGCGCCCAGCAACTGCCCAATCAGCTCAAAGCCACAAAAATTATAGCCCAGCAGCAAGCCCAGCAGCAGCGCCATCAAGGCCCAGCTTGACCCCATCGCCTTCACCTCCCTTCCTCGCTTTTTACCTTGGGCTAGTGCTTTTCGCTTCTTTGGACGCTGGGCGTTTCATAGAGTGTCATGCCCATATATTCCCTTACTTCCTGCTCGGGCATAGGGCGCGCAAACAGAAAACCCTGTATCATATCACAGCCGCAGTCCTCCACGAACTGGCGCTGTGCTTCATCTTCCACACCCTCGGCCAAAATCTCTATGCCCAGGCCCTTAAACGCCGCCACAATGTGCCGCACCACCAGTTCCGAGCGGGGGCTCTCCACCGCGGCCCACACCAGGCTCTTGTCCAGCTTTACGGTGTCAATGGGGAAATTCAGCACCGTGGAGATGTTCGAATAGCCCATGCCGAAATCATCCAGTGCAAAACGCACGCCTTTGCCGTGTAGGGTTTGAATAAAGCGCACCACCATGTCTTTGTTCTCAATCAGCACACTCTCGGTGATTTCTATCTTGATTTTGGAAAACGGCACCCCGGCCTCTTCAATAATCTCCAGGGTGCGCTGCAACACATCTGGCTGGGCAAACTGCCGAGAGGAATAGTTCACGCTGACGGACACGATGTCCCGCTCCTCTTCCAGCAACCAGCGTACAAACCAGCACACACTACGCAACACCTCGTAGGTGATATCGGCAATCAGGCCCGTCTCTTCGGCAATGGGGATAAACTCTGAGGGGTATATCGGCCCCAGGGGGGTGTTGTTCATACGCAGCAGGGCCTCGGCCTTGTTGAACTCCAGGCTATCCAGGGAGAGAATGGGCTGGTAGTGCACCTCAAAGCCGCCGTTTTCCAGCTTATCCCTCATAATATCCAAAATTCGGTCTTTCCGCCGCAGCTGCTCGTACATCTCGGGCGTGCAGTAGCACACCGGCTCGCCACGTTTTTCTTTGGCCTGCTTCACGGTGTACTCCACCGCGTCCACCAGGCCCTCCAGCCGTTCGGCGCTGATGGGATACACCACCACCCCCACCGCGTAACGGATGATGGTACTGTATTCCCCCACATGCCATGGCAAAGCCATGCGGCTGGACAGTTGCCGGTAGGCCGCCTCCACCTCGTCGCGGCTGGTGGGGCTGAATAAAATGGCGAACTCGTCACCGCTAAAACGGTAGGCCTGGTGTTTGCCCGCCACCACCCGCACATAATTGGCCACCTCTTGCAAAAAACCGTTGCCGCTGTTCTGGCCAAACTTGTCGTTCACCGTTTTAAATTGCCGTAAGGAAAGCACCATCACAGCGAACGAGGCGTCTCGCTCGTAGTTGATTTTCATCTCCAGCATCTTCATAAACTCCTGCCGGTTGGCCAGGTTGGTCAGATGATCGATGGAGATTTTTTTGTTTTGCAGATACAGATAGATGATGAGCAAGGCACAGGTGGCCGCCGAACCCGAGAGGATGTATTGTGGCGCCATGGACTGTACCACAATAACCACCGCGGCAATAATGGGAAAGGAGATCAAGATGAGCCGTATGGAACGATCCAGGTGTTTTCCCTTGAGTAAAATGACAAGGGGGCAGCCAAAACAGTAGAGATAGAACATTAAATAGGTAATGGCAATAAGCGGGCCACGCTGGTAGCCCGCTTCGGGAGAGATGAAAAAGACCCAGCCGTTTAGAGGGGCACTAATGACAAAAATGATGTAAATAACCGCCGGCACACTACACCAATAGATGACTTTTTTTACCTGCTCCTGGTTTGGCACCACATACACCAGCACATAGATAAAATACATAAGGCCCATGAGCGGCGTGATGATGAAATAAATGAGGTTTACTACCCACACCAGGAATAGTGGCACCGGGGGATAGTAAAACAACAAGATGGTGGCCAGCATGTTGGATAATATGGCCACGAAGGTAACCATGAAGCAGATATGGAAACACTTGTTTTGCAGGGTGGGCAAGGGGTTTCCCTTGCGGGAATACACCAGAATAATACACAATATGATTGCCGATACACACTCCGCCGATATATTCCACATCATAAAATTTGCCTATCCCTCCCTTTTGCCCCACCAAACCACCGAACTTATGTCTCTTTCATGTGCCTTTGCAAAAACACCCTGCACTGCTTTTTTGGCGTCCGCCACGGTCACAAAGCAATTCACGTATTTTGCTTTTTTGATTGCGTGGCGGGTCGCACACGGGTCACCCGCCAAAATTGCATCGTTTATATGACATTTTTTTCAAACAGAGCATGGTCAAGAACCCATCAGGCACTATTTTTGTAATTATACTATATATTGACGACATATACAAAGAACTTTCCCCATAGAAAACACTTGCACACACCCTACATCTGCATTATGATACCCTTAGTGGAGGTGTGCCATGCAAAAAATACTCAACATAGGTTCTATTAGCATTGACTACGCGTACCAGGTGCCCCATTTTGTAAAGCCTGGCGAAACTTTGGCCACTTTGGGGCGGAAGGTATCGCCCGGCGGCAAAGGGCTACACCAAACCGTGGCGCTGGCGCTGGCTGGCGCGCCTGTATACCACGCGGGCCTGGTGGGCCCCGATGGGGCCGAGACGCTGGCCACCATGGAAAAGGCCGGGGCCAATTTGCAGCATATGCGCCGCGACGGTAGCGCCACCGGAAATGCCATTATCCAGGTGGACCCCAGCGGCCAGAACTGCATTTTCCTCTTTGCCGGAGCCAACCATGAATTAACCGAAGCCTACATCGATACAGTGCTGGCAAATTTTGCCGCGGGCGATGTGCTGCTTTTGCAAAACGAGATGAATTTGCTAGGCTATTGTATGCAACAAGCGGCGAACCGTGGCTTACTGGTGGCGCTGAACCCCAGCCCCATCACCAAGGAACTGGAACAACTGCCCCTTGGTTCCTTACGCTGGCTGATTCTAAACGAGATTGAAGCCGCGCAGCTCAGCGGCCAGGCCGAGCCTACCGCCGCCCTGCGGGCGTTACGAAGCGCCTACCCCAGCACCACGGTGGTGCTTACCATGGGCCATAAGGGCGTTTTGTACGACGATGGCAAAACCGCCTGTTCCCATGGCATCTATAAAGCAGATGCCGTGGATACCACCGCCGCGGGAGATACCTTCACCGGTTATTTCCTGGCTTCCCTGTTGAAAGGCAATTCCCCCGAGGAAGCCTTGCGGATGGCCTCCATGGCCTCGGCCATCACCGTCACCCGGGCGGGGGCTTCGGCCTCCATTCCCACCTTGCAAGAGGTACTCGCCTGCTCCTTTCCCGCCCAGCCGGCCCCTTCTTTATAAAATTACTGGCAATTATTGCATTTTTTACTCGAATGAAACCGCATTATTTGTGGTTTCATTCTTTGTTTTGCTTTCTTTCTTTCTCCACTCCGGCCGGGGATACCCGAGACACAGCCGATTCGGTTTTTCCTTTTTCGCTGTTTTTTGGCCTTTTTCCCCGCAGGGGCTACAAAGGGCCGCCCCGCCTAGTTTTTGCCCTGATTTCTTCTGTCTCTCCGCCCCCCTGTGGCAAGGGGGCTTTTCCACCATCTTGCAAAAAAACCAAATATCCACCAAAACATACCCGCTTTTATGTTTTTTTGTCGGTCTGCCTTCTCCTAAAAAAAGACAAAAAAAGATTGCTTTCTTCCCGCCCTGTGGTAAAATAACCGCATCCATCCCGCTGGATGGAAAAGCCCCAAAAGCCCCTGCCTTTTTTACCCAATGATGCACGAAGGAGATGAATATGCCTGGAAAAACCTATGCATTTGATGCCATCATTCGAAAAGTGCCCGATATCGATGGCGCGTATGTGGAATTTCCCTATGACGCGAAAGCCGAGTTTGGCAAAGGCCGGGTGCCGGTGCGGGCCAGCTTTGACGGTGTACCCTACGAGGGAAGCCTTGTGCGGATGGGAACCCCGGGGCATATTTTGGGGCTGCGCAAGGATATCCGCCAGCAGATAGGCAAACAGCCCGGCGATACCGTGCATATTATTTTGGAAGAGAGGGAAACCTAGTTCGCTCACTTTGGTACAACACAAAACACAAGTACAAAAACAGAGAGGAATGAAAAAATGCAGACAAATGATGTGAAAACCGCCATTGACCAGCATTTTCCCCAGTTTGTACGCCACCTGGAAACCTTGATTGCGATAAACAGCAAAAACATGCCTGCCGCCCCCGGCATGCCACTGGGCGAAGGGCCTTACAAAGCCCTTTTGGCCATGCTGGATATCGCCAAAGAAATGGGCTTTACCACCACGCTGGACCCCGAGGGCTACTATGGCTACGCCGATATTGGCGAGGGCGAAGAGATGCTGGGGGTGTTGGGCCATTTGGATGTGGTGCCCGCCGACGACGCTGAAAACTGGACAAGCCCCCCCTTCCAGCTTACCCAGCGCGAGGGCGTACTGTATGGCCGCGGCGTGCAGGACGACAAAGGCCCCACCCTGGCCGCCATGTACGGGCTGCGGCTTTTGCTGGACGGCGGGGCCAAGCTTACCAAGCGGGTACGGTTCATCTTTTGCACGGACGAAGAGAGCATGTGGCGCTCGGTAAAACGGTATGTGGAACGGGAAGAGCACCCCAGTTTCGGCTTTACGCCGGACTCCAGCTTTCCCCTCACCTACGCCGAAAAGGGCCTGGTGGAATACACCCTCACCGCCCACGACGCAGACAGTGTATCCCTCACCGGTGGCTCGGCGCTCAATGCCGTGCCCGCCTCGGCCTCCACCCCCTTTGATGCGGCAGTGGAGCAGGCCATGCAGGCCTTGGGCTATGAATGCAGCCAAAAGGATGGGCGGCTATGGGCCGCCGGCAAGGCCGTGCACGCCAAAGATACCGACCAAGGCATCAACGCCATCACCCGCCTGTGCGAAGCGCTGGTGAAAAGCGGGCAAAGCGGCAGTATGCTGCGCTTCATCACTGAAAAGGGGCTCTCCCCCCACGGCTTGCCCATTTTTGGCCCCGTGGAGGACGGCCCCACCGGGAAACTGATGTTCAACATTGGCAAGGCCGATTTTGCCCCCGGTACCCAAACCCTGGGCATCGACATCCGTTTCCCTGTGAGCTACCCCTACGAAAAAGTGGGCCAGGCCCTCACCGCAGCCGCAGCGGAGTACGGCATCCAGGTGGAAGTGTTCGACTATCTGCGGGCCTTGCATATGGATGTGGAATCCCCCCTGGTGAAAACCTTGATGCAGGCCTACCGCGAGGTGACAGGCGATATGGAAAGCCAGCCCAAAGCCACTGGTGGCGCCACCTTTGCGCGCAGCATGGATAACATTGTGGCCTTTGGCGCCACTTTGCCCAGCGCGCCTGTAACCGAGCACCAGCCCAATGAGGGCCTGCCCGCTGCCGACATGAAGGTGGCCATTGAAATATACAGCAGGGCATTTGGGCTGCTGGTTACGGGGTGAAAGAAATGGATGTGAGGAAAAGCGGAAATGGGGCGGCGCCGGAAACGGCAGAAGCGGGCGGGGGTGCGCCCCCGCCCGAAAAGAAAAAGAAAAAATTTCAAATGCCAAACGCCTATGTCATCGTGTTTTTGGCCATGCTGGTCACCTTAATTCTCACCTGGTTTGTGCCGTCCTCGGTAAACAACCCCGAGACAGGCGAGGTGGTTTTCAACGCCGTGATGGACGCCGATGGCAACATCACCGAAAATGCCGGGCCCCAGGCCGACGGCCTATGGGATTTGTTAATGGCCCCGGTGAAGGGCTTCCAAAGCGCTTCCGACGTGGGCATTGCGCTACTGATTGCCGGCGGCTTTTTGCACGTGATGAGCCAAACCGGCGCACTGGAAGCCGGGTTTGGCAAGATGCTCAAACGCCTCAAAGGCAACGCCCTCATCATTATGATGATGCTGGTAAGCAGCGTTTTGGGCACGGTGTTCGGTTTTTGGGAGGAGATTGTGGCCTTCTCCATCATTGTGGTGCCGCTATTTGTGTACGCGGGCTATGATGTGATGACCGGGCTGGGGGTGCTGTTCATTGGCTCCACCGCAGGCAATATGGCCAGCGTGGTAAACCCATTTTCCACCGGGGCTGCCGTGGCTTCTATTGGCGACCCCGCCCTCTCTTTGGGCTCGGGGCTGGTGCTGCGCGCCATTTTGTTTGTGGCACTCACCGCGCTGGGCACCGTGATGATGGTGCAGTATGCCGCCAAGGTGAAAAAGAACCCCCAAAAATCGGTGTTGTGGGGGATGGAGGGCGTGCAGAGCGGTGGAGGTGACACCACCGCCGAGCTGCCTGAAATGACCCGCCGCCGGGCGGCCTCGGTGCTTATATTCATCTTCATCGTGCTGGCCTTGCTGCTGGGCTACACCCCCTGGGCCGATATTGGCGGCGAGGCGGTGTTCAAATTTGTAAACGCCCCCTTCCTCCTACTGGCCAAGGTGCCCATACTGGGCGGGGTGCTGGGCGCAGGCCACATGACCCCCTTTGGCGAATGGGGCTTTGACGAATTCTCCTGGCTGTTCTTCTTTGGTGCGCTGCTGCTCAAGTTTATCAACCGCATCAAAATACAGGAGTTCACCACCCTCTTCCTCACCGGCGCCAAAGACCTGCTGGGCGTGGTGCTGGTGTTGGCCATGAGCCGCGGTATCGCCGTGCTGATGGGCAACAGCACCCAGGGCATGAGCGTCACGTTCGTTTACTGGATTTCCAGCGCACTCTCCAGCGCCCCACTGTGGATTTTTGCCGTGGTGGCCCTGCTGGCCTATGTGGGCATAGGGGTATTTTTGCAAAGCACCAGCGGTGTGGCTGGCATTTCTATGCCCATCCTGGGCGCTGTGGCCGCTGCTTTGTTCATGGTCTCGGCCATTGGCAGCGCCGGGGGCGAAATTATCCTCATCAGTGCTTTCACCGTGGGGCTAAACTTCACCAACTGCCTCTACCCCAGTGCTACCAACCTGGGCACCATTGAGTTGTTTAACGTGCCCTTTAACACCTACCTAAAGTTTGTGCTCTGGTTCCTCATTCCACTGCTTCTGCTGGGCGGGCTCATCATCTCGGTGGCGCCCTACCTGGGGCTGGCTATTTGATGGTTTCTCCCGTTTTCTCCTTGCTCGCCGCCCCTCTGGCGGCGTAGGCAAAGCCACAATCCAACAGGCGTGTTTCCCCCCAAGGCATAGGGGGCTGAAACACGCCTGTTTTTTGGGTTTCTATATTTTTACACCGCATTTCTGCGGCTTACCTTGGAAACCAATTGATGATATCCTAGTTTCCCTGTATAATAAATGTGCCCTTCTTTTTTAACGGCTAAGCCGCCTGGCTGGGCCAAGTTTTTAACATGTCTGGATAACTCCTGGCTGTTACGCGCAAAAAACAGGCCCTTTTTTGTGCACAATGCCAAATTCATTCATTTTTTGTGTAAAAAATCGCAAGACACGTCCTTACCCTGTGTCTTATTTAATAGTGGCAGATAGACCGCCGCGCGCTATGAGGTATCCGCTTTCATGAAGGATCAAAACCTGCTGGCACTTGTTACCCGGGCTAGCAAAGAAGCCGACCAAAATGCATTTGTGGAAATATGTAACCTGAAAGCCCGGGAAGTTATTTTTCTGTGCTCCCGGCAGATGGGAAACCCGCATGACGGGGATGACGCTGCGCAAGAAGTGTTTATTCGGATGCAGAAGAGCATCACCGACCTACAGGCCCCCGAAGCTTTTAATGTGTGGCTCAACCGCCTTATTCACACCACATGTGCGAACATGAGAAGGAATTCTATGAAACACATAAGTGCCGTGCCAATTGAAGCGTTGGACGAATCCCTGCTGGATGATTCCGAGATTTCCCTGCCGCAGGAATACGCCGAAAATGCCGAAAAGCGCCGTGTACTGGCCGCTTTAATTGATGAACTGCCCGACAAATATCGCTCTTGCATTTTGCTGCACTACTACCAGCACCTTAGTTATGCCCAAATAGCCGACGTGCTGGGGCAAAGCCAAGACGCCGTGAACAACAACATGCGCATGGCCCGCAAGGTGCTGAAACTGGAACTGGAAAACGAGGTGGCACAGCAAGACACCAAGCTGTGGTCTGTGGCCTCCATGGTGGCTCTGGGCCCGGCCATCACCGCCAGTTTGCAAGAGGCCGCCACCCTGGCCGTGGGGCCTTCCGCCATCAGCCACTGTCTCACCTCCGTGGGCATTCCCGCCCTGCTGGGGGCCGGGGGGCTGGCTGTAGCAGCGGGCGCCGCGGCTACCGGCGCTTCTTTGCACACCGGCGCGGGCGCAGGCAAAGTGCTGGCACAAATTGCTGTGGCCGTGGTTTTGGTAGTGGGCGGCGGAGTGCTGGCTTTCAAAGCGCTAAACCCCGCCGCACCGCCCGCCGCCGTGCCAGCATCTGTAATGCAGCCCGCCCCTGTGGCCCCTGCCGCGAATGCACCCCTGCTTTCGGGCCGGGTTTATTTGGCGGGGGAGGAGCCTGGCAGCCAAAGCGGGTATAGTGGCGCACAGCTCCAACTGGTGGACGCCCAAAACCCCAGCGAAATTATAAAAACCGTCACCACCGGGGCCGATGGTACCTTTGCATTTTTGGCTTTGCCCCCCGGCGAGTATCAGCTTTTACTGACCTTGCCCGAAGGGGCCACCGTGGTGGAAACCGCCACCACCGCCCTGGCCGACGGCGCCGGGCAAGCCGCCACCGTACTGGTGCAAGGGGAAAATACCCTGGCGCTTGACCCCGCCTCCCCGCTGGACGGCGTGGACATTGCCATTGTGTTGCCCACCCGCCTGCAAGGGGATGTGGTTTTGCAGCAAAACGGCCAGCCCGTGGCCTACGATAGCCGCTTGATGTCCGGCGCCCGGATGGACTTGTTGGACGAGCAAGGCCAACTGGTGGCCACCACCTCCATTGATGAAACGGGGCACTATGTGTTTGAGGACCTGCCCATTACCGAACGGGGCAGCTACAGCATCTGCATTGTCACCGATTCCACCACCGGCAACCCGGTTTCCACCGAGGTTACCTCGGTAGAGTTATACCCCGGTTTCCGCAACTAGAGTGTGTTCACACGCTCTGATTTTTCCTCCCCGGCCCTGCCGAAAGATAGGCCGGGGCCTTCTATAGCAAAAACACCGCCTCCCGGAAAGAAGCGGCTCCTGTTTTTCCCCGTGCAGCCTTGGTTGCACGGGGTTTTTCTTTGCTAAAAAGCCCTGCGGCTTCGCGCCACAGGGCTTTTTGATTCTTTTGCTGGGCACTGCCTATAAAACTTTTGAAAGGAACTCTTGCAGCCTCGGGTTTTTGGGCTCCCTGAAAAACTCTTCGGGTGGGGCCTCTTCCACAAAACGCCCCTCGTCCATAAATAGCACCCGGTTGGCCACATGGCGGGCAAAGCCCATCTCGTGGGTCCAGCGCGCTGGTGGGCTCGTCAAACAGCATCACGTCCGGTTGCATGGCCAGGGCGCGAATAATGGCAATGCGCTGCTTCTGCCCGCCCGAAAGCTGGCTGGGATAGGCATCGGCCTTCTCGGTAAGGCCGATGCGCTGCAGCAGTTTCAGCGCCATTTCCTTTGCTTGGGCAGGGCTGGCAAGCCCGGTTTGCACCGGGGCCAGGGTGATATTCTCCAGCACCTTTAAATGGGGGAACAGGTTGAAATTTTGGAACACCATGCCCATTTTTTGGCGCTGCTTGTTGATATCGTTGCCGGGGTCTGTAATATCAACGCCTTCAAAAATCACCTGCCCGCCCGAAGGGGTTTCCAGCAGGTTTAAGCAGCGCAAAAAGGTGGATTTCCCGCTTCCCGAAGGGCCGATGATGACCACCTTGTCCCCTTCGGCAATAAACAGGTCCACCCCTGTTAGCACCCTATTCTCTTTAAAAACCTTTTCCAGCCCTTTAACTTCTATCACTGGCAGCCATCCTTTGTTCCAGCTTTTTCTGCACCTGTGTAAGCCCCAAAACCAGCACCAGGTAAATAAGCGCCGAGACAAACAGCGGCGTGAAACCAAAGGTGCGCGAACGGATTAAGTCGCCCGCACGGGTGATATCGATGATGGAGATATAGCCCGCCACCGAGGTCTCTTTCAGCAGGGTAATCAGTTCATTAAACAGCGCGGGCAGAATGTTTTTCACCGCCTGGGGCAGCACAATCAGCCGCATG
>CAYYLW010000081.1:0-11990 GCA_964472465.1 uncultured Oscillospiraceae bacterium
ATGGGGTAGGTTCACAGACAAGCACATCCCCCTGGGGCTGATGGGCGCGGGGGTGTTGCTGGCCGGGCTGTGGCTGCTGGCCAAAGAGCCTTGGGCTGGGCCGCAAACGCTTGCCCTGCTGGCTTTTGGGGCCATTGTGCAAGGGGTGCTGTGTGCGGGGGCCGCCGTGCTGGGCAACCAGGTGTGGAAGCAGGAACGAATTAAATAAGATCATATTGGACAATCTGCAACATGAAACCCCGGGGCAATAGCCTCGGGGTTCTTTTTGTGATAGCAACCTGAGCCACACCATGAGCCACACGTATATTCCCAAAACAGACCAATATTTCCCATTTATTGACTCAAAAGACAAAGAAAAACCCCGCAAAAACAGCTCATTTAAAGCGTGTCTATGCGGGACTTTTTCTGGTGCGCTGCGAGGGACTCGAACCCCCGGCCTACTGGTTCGTAGCCAGTCACTCTATCCAGCTGAGCTAGCAGCGCAGATGCAATAGCAATAATACCACGCGGAAAGCAACTTGTCAAATAGTTCTGCCCAATTTTTTGGGTGCCGTTTGCGGGGGGGGCGAATTTTCTTTTTCCCCCTAGGGCGCATTGCAGAAGCGGGCGGAATCTGATACACTAAATGATGATTTTGGCCTGCGGGCTTACCCGCGTGGCAGCAAAAAGGAGGACACACATTGCTCAGCCAACAAACAATTCTCATCCTTGGGTCGGTGGCGGTGCTGGCCATTGGTTTTGTTATCGTTCTCATATACTACAAACACAAACACCCTACCGCCAAAGACAATAAGGGCCGGAACCAAGGTACCCAGAAAGCGGTGCGCATTTTAAAAAGTTTCGCGCGCGCCAATGGCTATCGTTTTTTGGCGCCTGTGCCAGGCGCGCCCCATGCCCAGGTGGATGCCGTGGCCGTGGGTGTGTTTGGTGTGATAGGCGTGAAGGCCTATGGCTACAACGGGGAAATTTACGGCACCGAGCAGGATAAAGAGTGGCTGCGGGTGGGCCATCAGGATACACGGGAGCGTTTCCCAAACCCCATTTTGGAGGCGAACCAAGACGTGCAGGCCCTGCGGAGCGTTTTGCAAAAAACAAAAGCCCGGAACGTACCCATTGAGGTGGCCGTGGTGTTTACCAACCGCAAAGCCCAGTTGGCCGTGGGCCGGGGCAGCGAGGTGCTGAAAAACAAAGAGTGGAAGGCCCTTTTGCGGCGGGACAAATACCAGCAGGAAAAAGGCGTGGATATGGACAAGGTCTACGAAGCTTTCGCCGGTCAGTAACTGCGTGGGCCTATCTTGCGGTCAAAGCGGCTGCCAAAACCAATATAGAACAAACCGCCACAGGCTGTCGCCTTGGGCGGTTTTGTTTGTGTGCGGCCCTTTGGCGGGCTGCGCGCTGGCTAGCCAAATACAAAGGCCGCTCTTCCTCTAGGCGGTTTAAAAACCGGTGCTAAGCCGGGGCAGGGGGCAGCAGACCCTGGCTTTGGGCCAGTGCCAAAAGCCGGGCCAGTGCCTGAGTATACTGGGCGGCCCCGGCGGTGTTTAGGTGGGCGTTGCTATCGTAGAACAAAGTGGCGGGCAGAATGGAATCCAACACGCTGCCCAAAATGGGCAGGCCGGTTTGCGCCCGCACCTCTTCCTCCAGCAGAAGGGCCTCTGCGGGGCTGCTGGTAAGGGCCAGCTCGTTCACCGGGGCCCAGGCATACAACACGGTTACGCCCCCGGCGCTGGCCTTGGCGGCAAAGTCTTTCAGCAGCCGTGCGCTTTCCGGGGCCAGAACCTCCGGCGAAAGGGAGATGGGGTCCTCGCGGTTATAGCCGCTTTCCAGTATCAGTTCGCGGTATTCGGTCACGTCGCCCAAGGGGCCGAAGCCCGGGGGGTATGCCAGGGGGGCGGGGCCACCCTGGCCGCGCTTTGCACTGGCCCGCTTCTCCTGCGCGTAGCCACCGTAGGCCCCGGCCATGTGGGGCCAGTAGCTGGGCGGCAGGTAGCGCCAGGCTTCGGGGTGGTTTTCTATGGCCATCCACACGGTTTTGTAGTCAATCTTTTGGGCCAGCATGCTGTGCTCGGGGGCCAGCACCACCACATCGCCGGGGCGCATGGTGTCTTCCAGCAGGGCCAGGTAATAGCCCAGGCCCAAATAGGCGGTTACGCCCAGGTTGATGCAGGGATAGCCGGTTTCCCCGGCCAACTGGGCGCAGTTGGTGGCGTAGGGGCTGGAGGAACCGCCCACCAAAATGAGGCGGGGGCCGGGGGTGTTTTGCGCCAGGGAGATTTTATGCGGCAAAGAACCCATGATTAGGCCGCCAAACTGCGCGGGCAGGCTTTGCACGTAGGCAAAATATAGGCCAAAGGGCAGGAGCAAAGCGAGAAAAAATGCCAAAAACTTGGCCCAGTACCGTTTCAGCTTGGCCGCCCCCTTTCCCGTGTTCCGGATGTACGTTTAAAACTGGAAATAGATGAATTCGGCGCTCACGTCGCCGGGCATGTTGAACAGACGCAAAAGCAACAGCGCGGCGGTGAGGTAGTAGACAGCCAGGCGGGCCGCCGGGCGAAAACGTACCAGTTTTTCCATGCCCTGGCCGTTTTTGTTGGCCCAGTCCCACAGCGCCAGCACCCCCACCAGCCCGGCGATACGCAGAAGTTCCAGTGGGTAGAGGCCCAGCCCCGCCAGGGTTTCCGGCAAAAGCTGGGGCCATATGCCCCGGGGCAGGTGGCTAAGCAGCCACCAGAAGTCTTGCAGGCTGTTGGCGCGGAAGAGCATCCAGCCCACCAGCACCACCGCCATGGCAAGCGCCCACCACCACAGTTGCCACAGGCGCCTTTGCCAGCGCGCCGTGCAAGCGGCCAGCCGCTTTTCCCGCCGGGGGTGCAAAAACACTTCGGCCACCAGGGCGCTGCCGTGTAGTAGCCCCCAAAAAACAAAGGTCCAGGCGGCGCCGTGCCACAGCCCCGAAAGCAAAAAGGTGAGCAGCAGGTTGACCAGGTGCCGCAGTTTGCCCGCGCGGTTGCCCCCCAGGGGAATGTACACATAGTCTGAAAACCAGGTGGAGAGGGAGATGTGCCAGCGCCGCCAAAATTCTTTGATGGAGCGGGAGAGGTAGGGGCTGCGGAAATTTTCCATCAACTTAAAGCCCAAAATCTCGGCCGAGCCGATGGCGATATCGGTGTAGCCGGAAAAATCGCAGTAGATTTGCAGGGCAAAAAATACGGTGGCAATGGCGATGGCCCAGCCGCCGTAGCTTTGGGCATTGTTGTATACCTGGTTCACGTAGGGGGCCAAATAGTCGGCAATCAGCACCTTTTTAAACAGGCCCAGCAGAATTTTCCGCCCGCCGGCTGAAAGGCGGGCCGTGGAAAAGTGGTGCCGCTGAAAAAACTGGGGCAGTAACTGGGTGGCGCGCTCAATGGGCCCGGCCACCAACTGCGGAAAAAAGCTGACGTACAGGGCATAGATGCCAAAATGGCGCTGGGCTGCCAGGCGGCCACGGTAGACGTCGATGACATAGCTGAGAGTTTGAAAGGTGTAGAAGCTGATGCCCACCGGCAGAAGGATGTTGAGGGTGAAGCTATCTACGGGCAGGGAAAGGCAGCGCAGCAGGGCGGTGAGGGCCTCGCTGAAAAAATTGAAATATTTGAACACAAACAGGCAAAGCAGGCTGAGGGAGACCCCGGCTGCCAGGCAGGCGCGCTTGCCCCGCTGGGTGGCCGCCTTCTGAATGCCCAGGGCGGCCAGGTAGCTGGTGAGGGTGGTGAACAGAATGAGCACGATGAGGTTTGGGTTCCAGCTCATGTAAAAATAGTAGCTGGCGGCCAGCAAAAACATCCAGCGCAGGGCCTGGGGCAGCAAAAAATAGCCCACAATCACCACGGGCAGGAACACGGCATACTGCCAAGAGATGAAAGACATGCCGCTGCCCCCTTCCCAAAATGTTTTCCCAACACACAGTATCACAAAAACAAAGCCGAGGGCAAGGGCCCAAACAAAATCTACAGCCCACCATTTTTCTCCTCCCTCTGATGAGGGAGGAGGGGCGGCACCGCCGCCCAGGAGGGAGAGAGACACGCGGCTGGAAAACAAAAAGGCCCTCTCCCTCAGTCTGCTGCGCAGCCAGCTCCCTCGTCAGAGGGAGCCAAAGGCCAGGGCCTTTTGTTTTCAAATTGTTCATAAAGCCAGCACAATTCTTTCGCAAATTCTCTTTATACTAATACTTGTAAGGACGGGGCGCCGCAACCCCCCTTACACATGATTCCTCCTCACACCAATGAGATACCCCTTTTGAGAAACCCGCGCCTGCCCCGGCGCGGGTTTCTTGCTGCCCTGGGCGAAATGCGGCGCTTTATGCTATACTATCTCCATAAAGAAAAAGCACAAAGGGAGGAAACGCCTGTATGGACTGGACAGACCTGGTGGTAGAACTGCCCAAAGCCCACGGCCAAACCGCCGAGGATATCTTGACGGGGCTGGCCGACGGCGGGCTGTATATTGAAGATTATTCCGATTTGGAGGAAACCGTGTGGGAGATGGCCCATGTGGACCTGATTGAACCGGAACTTTTGAACAAGCCCAAAGACCTAGTACGGGTGCATGTGTACCTGGCCCCGGGCGAAAGCCCCGCCGCCTTGGCCGAGGATATCCGCAGCCGCCTGGCTGCCGCCGATATCCCCAACCGCCTTTTGCTGGACAAGGTGCGCCAGGAGGACTGGGAGAATGCCTGGAAACAACACTACCACGCCATAGAAATAGGGGAGAAGCTGGTGGTGGCCCCCTCTTGGGAAGTGTGCGAAAGCCAGCGCACCATCCTGCGGCTGGACCCCGGCATGGCCTTTGGCACCGGCACCCACGAAACCACCCTGCTGTGCCTGGAAGCGCTGGAACGCGAGGTGAAAGGCGGGGAAACCCTGCTGGACATAGGCACCGGGAGCGGTATTTTGGCCGTGGGGGCCTTGCTGCTGGGCGCGGGGCAGGCCTTCGGGGTGGATATTGACCCCATGTGCGTGAAAACCGCGCGGGAGAATGCCCAGCGCAACGGGGTATCCGGCCGCTTCAAAGCCAAAGTGGGCGACCTTGCCTCCGGGGTGGGGGGTAGCTATGGCATTATCACCGCCAACATTGTGGCCGACGCCATTTTGCGCCTGGCCCCGGCCCTGCCGCCCCTGCTGGCGCCGGGGGGGCTGTTTATTGCCAGCGGTGTGCTTACAGAACGGGGCGAAGAGGTGCGTGCGGGGCTGGAGGCCGCCGGGCTGGCCGACACCGAAATCCGCGAGAAAAACGGCTGGGTGGCTATTCTGGGCCGCCTGCCTGGTGTAGAGGGTTAAACCATGGCCCACCGTTATTTTACCGCCGATATCCAGGACGATACTGCCCGCCTGCGCGGGGCGGACGCGCAGCATTTGGCCAAGGTGCTGCGCGTGAAGCCGGGCGAGCGGCTTACCCTGTGTGACGGGGCGGGTTTTGATTATGAGGCGCTTGTGAGCGAAGCGGCCCCGGAAGAAGTGCTGTGCCGGGTGCTGGAAAAACGCGCAAGCATGGCCGAGCCCCGGCTGCACGCCGAGGTGTTTGTGGCCTTTGGCAAGGGCGACAAGATGGATTGGGCGGTGCAAAAAGCCGTGGAACTGGGCGCGGCGGCCATTGGCCCCTTTGTAAGCGCGCGCTGCGTAGCCCGCCCAAAGCAGGATAAGAGCGAGCGCCTTGGCCGCATTGCCCACGAAGCCGCCAAGCAGAGCGCCCGGGGGGTGTTGCCCGAGGTGCTGCCCCTGATGAACTTTGCAGAGATGCTGGCCCGCGCCACCCAAAACGGGAAAGCCCTGCTGTTCCACCCAAGTGGGGAGGAAAAGCTGGCGGCCTGCCTTAAAAACACCACCAGCGTGGCTCTCATCACCGGGCCGGAGGGGGGCTTTTCCGAGGCCGAGGTGCAAAGCGCCAAGGGGGCCGGGTGCAGCATTGTGGGCCTGGGGCCGCGCATTTTGCGCTGTGAAACCGCGCCCTTGGCCGCCCTGGCTGCCGTGATGGCCTTGGCCGGGGAAATTTGACAAAAAAGACCGCCGTATCGCCTTTTAGAAAAGGCCGTACGGCGGCTGTTTTGTTTTATGGTGCCGCTTTGTTCTCAAAAAAGCAGCGGTTTTTGCCCTTTGCCTCTTCCGTTCAGTTTTCTGCCGAAGCAGCCGGGTTGCCAATCCAGGTGGCGCGCTCGCCCAGTTCTTCCTCAATCACCAACAGGCGGTTATATTTGGCCACCCGTTCACTGCGCGCGGGTGCCCCGGTTTTGATTTGCCCCGCACTGGTGGCCACGGCCAAATCGGCGATGGTGGTGTCCTCGGTTTCGCCACTGCGGTGGCTGATGATGGCGCGGTAGCCTGCTTTGTGGGCCATGTCAATAGCGGCCAGGGTTTCGGAAAGGCTGCCAATTTGGTTTAGTTTGATGAGGATGGCGTTGGCGCAGCCCTCACGGATGCCTTTTTCCAGCCGCGTGGTGTTGGTTACAAAGAGGTCGTCGCCCACAAGCTGCACCGTTTTGCCCAGCGCCTGGGTGAGACGTTTCCAGCCCTCCCAGTCCTCTTCGCCCAGGCCGTCCTCCAGCGAGAAGATGGGCCAGCGGGCGCAAAGCCCCTCCCAGTGGGCCACCAACTGGGCGCTGGTGAAGCTTTTGCCGCTTTTGGGCTGGCGGTAGCCGCCGCCTTCTGTTTGCCATTCGCTGGCGGCGGCGTCTATGGCCAGGGTGAAATCCCGCCCGGGGGTGTAGCCTGCGGCCTCAATGGCCCGCATGATATAGGCAATGGCCTCCTCGTCTCCGGGCAAGTTGGGGGCAAAACCGCCCTCGTCGCCCACGGCGGTGGCCAGGCCGTCCTTCTTTAGCAGGCCGGCCAGGGTGTGGTAGACCTCGGCGCACCAGCGCAGCCCCTCGGTAAAACTGGGCGCGCCAATCGGCATCACCATAAATTCCTGGATATCAATGTTGTTGGCCGCGTGTGCCCCGCCGTTCAGGATGTTCATCATGGGCACAGGCAGGCGGCCCTCGGCGCCACCGCCTATTTTTTCATACAGGGGCATACGGTCGGCCGCTGCGGCGGCTTTGGCCGCTGCCAGGCTCACCGCCAAAATGGCGTTGGCCCCAAATTTGGCCTTGTTCGGGGTGCCGTCTGCCTCTATCATAATGCGGTCCAGCGCGGGCAGGTCCTCGGTGCTTTGGCCCGCCAGCAGCACCGCAATGTCCTCGTTTACACTGGCCACGGCCCCCAGCACGCCCTTGCCGCCATAGCGCGGGCCCCCATCCCGTTTTTCTAAGGCCTCAAATTTACCTGTGGAAGCCCCACTGGGGGCCATGGCAGTGCCAAAGGCGCCCCCGCTCAAGCATACGTCGGCTTGCACCGTGGGGTTGCCCCGGCTGTCCAGCACTTCGCGCGCGTGTACCATGCTAATGTTTTTCATGTTTGTCCGCTCCTCTCCCGGCCTGTGGCCGTTTTGGTTGTGGATTAAGATGGTACCAGTATAGGCCTGTGTGGGGCCCGGGGTCAAGCGGAAAAAGGCGGATGTTGTATGGTGTGTATCTGCGCAAAGGGCCATGGCGTATTCTTGCTTTTTTTGGTTGCACAAGGTATGATAAATGATGGATAAATGGAACTCTAAAATGTGAAATTAAAGGGGGTGGCGCCCATGCTACGAAGAAAAGCCGCGGGCCTATGGCGCGCCGCCGTTCTTTTCCTGGTGCCCCTGCTGCTGGTGGCTTGCAGCAAGGGGGGCGGCGGGGGAAACCAGCCGGAATTTGCAGACCTCGAATACCAGCGTATTCCCCCCCCCATTGCCATGCCGGAAGCCCCCGGCATTGACGTGGTGGCGAATGAAGGGCCGGAGGCCAGCGCCCAGATAGATTTGAGCAACGTGAACCAGGGCTATGTGGCGGCCAGTTGCAAGGCCGCGGTGAATGTGCGTTTTCAGGTCAGCATGGGCAGCTACAGTTACATCTATATTCTGCCAAACGATGGCAGCACCCATTTCTTTCCCCTGGCCATGGGCAGTGGCAACTACAGTTTTGTGGTGTTTGTGCAAACCACCGGCACCGAGTATATTTATTTTTTGCAGGCCGACGCCAACGTGCAGCTCAGCGATGAAAAGGCCCCCTTCCTGGTGCCCAATGAGATTGTGAACTACACGGCGGATTCCAAGGCGGTGCAATTCTCTTACGAGCTGGCCCAGCATGCGTCCAGTGACCTGGAGATTATCCAGCAGGTGTATTACTGGATTCAAAACAACATCCGCTACGACCAAGAGAAGGTGGCCTATGTGCAGGAGAACACCAGTTATGTGCCAAACGTAGACGAGGTGTTGCAGGCAGAGAAGGGCATTTGTTATGATTACGCGGCACTGGCTGCGGCCATGCTACGGGCAAACGGCATTCCCTGCCAGTTGATTATGGGGAATGTGAAAACCCCCGATGGCGGCACGGTATTACACGCCTGGAACACGATATGGACCGATGAGACGGGCTGGATTACCGTGGAGATGGAAGTGAACCCCAACAACTGGGAGCGCATTGACCTGACCTTTGCAGCCAGCAACGGAGATATCTCCCAGTTTGTGGGAGACGGCCAAAACTACGCCCAGATGTCGGTGCATTAGGGGCCTAGGGCCGCAAGCAGAGCGAATGCCGGATTGTTTGAAAAGAGCAAGAAGCGCGGGGCCCAGCGGCCCTGCCAAAGGGAGGAACCAGGAATGGCAGACCAAAAACGGAAGGCTTTGCCGCCAAGGGAACTGGCCGCATTCTTTGAAAGTTTGCACATGCTGCTACAGGCCGGTGTGCCGGCCAACGAGTGCCCGGACATCATTGCCGGAGACACCGAGGGCAGCCGGCTTTCGGCGGCCAGTGCCCGGGTGAACCAGATTCTGATGGAGGAAGGGGTGTTCATTCTCAGCCAGGCGCTGGAGATGAGCGGCTATTTCCCGGAATATTCCATTGAGATGCTGCGCCTGGGCGAAGAGAGTGGCCGTATGGAAACCACCAGCGCTGCGCTGGGGGAATACTACCGCCAGCAAGACGCTCTCTCGGCCAGCATCCGCAGCGCCATCAGCGGGCCGCTTTTGCTGCTGGCCATGATGAGTGTGGTGCTTATCTTCCTCATCATCTTTGTGCTGCCGGTGTTTGAAAATGTGTTTGCCTCCCTGGGGCTGGCCGCGGGCGGCGGCCTGGGCGGGGCCTTTGTGGCCGCGCGGGTATCCATGGTGGTGGTGGGGGTTTTGTTGGCCCTCATCCTGGCGCTGGTGCTGGCCTACTTAACCAGCGGCGGGCGCAAAAAACTGGCGGACATGGCCCAAAATGTCCCCTTTACCAAACACATTCACTACAGCATGTCGGCTTCCCGGCTCACAGGGGGGCTGGCCATGCTGCTGGCCTCGGGCATTCCGGCCGGGGAAGCGCTGCGCCGCGCGGGCAAGCTGGTGGGCAACCGCCGCATCGCCCAAAAGGTGGCCGCCGCCGTGGATATGGTGGAAGGCGGGCAGGACCTGGGCCGTACCTTGGTGGACGCGGGCGTTTTGGAGGGCTTTGAGGCCAAAATACTGCTCTCTGCTTCGCGCGCGGGGCAAACCGAGCAAGCCATGCGCAACCTTTCGGCCATCTACGCGCGGGACACCGAAAGCCGCATCGACCGTTTGCTGGGCATGCTGGAGCCCGCCTTGGTGGGGCTGCTCAGCGTGGCCATCGGTGTTATTTTGCTCTCGGTGATGCTGCCACTTACCAGCATCATGAGCGCCATCAGCTAAAGCCCCCTTGGGGGATGGAAAAAACAGGAAGGGGGCTGGCCCATGAACACGGTAAAAACAAAAGGCAATTGGTTTGGCATGGCCATTACCTGGGTGGTGTTTCTGCTTATTTTGGTGGCCTTGTTCATAGGCACCAGAAACCTGGCCGGAGATACCGGGGCCGAGGGCCAGCGCGCCACCCAGCAGGCCATAGAGCGCGCGGCAGTGCTGTGCTACGCCACCGAGGGTTTTTACCCCCCCAGCCTAGAATATATTGAACAAAACTACGGCGTACAGATAGACAAAGGCCTGTATACCGTGCGGTACGATGTGTTTGCCTCCAACGTGATGCCAGTGGTACAGGTGAATAGCTGGTAGTGGCAGGCGAACAGATAGGGCAACAGGCCCGCCGGGCAAAGGCCCGGGGCCGTGTGTAAATTTGGCGGCAAACGCGGAAAGGGAGTGGGGTATGCACAAGAAAAAATCCTCTGGTGCAGTGGCTGGCATCTTGCTGCCCATGGGCCTTGTCTGCCTGTTTGCCTTTTGTTCGCTTGCCCTGGCACTGATGGGCGGGCGGGCGTATAAATCCATTCAAAGCGGGATTGACGATGGCTATGGAACCACCGTGGCCGCCAGCTACCTGCGCACAAAACTAAGCCAAAACAACAACCTTGGCAGTGTACAGCTTTCGCAGGAAGAGGGGCTGGAAGTGCTGGCGCTTTCCAGCCAGCGCGATGGCACGGCCTACATCACCCGTATTTATGTGCAGGACGGCCAGCTAAAAGAGAGTTATCTGCCCGAGGGCAGTGCTTTCGAGCCGGCGGCCGGGGTAAGCATTGCCCAGGTGAACGAATGCACCTTTAGTTTGGATGAGGAAACCATGCTCTTCACGGCCAACCTGCGCAGCAGCAAGGGTGTGGCCACCCGGGTGGCCTTTGCCCTGGCGGGAGGTGAGCGCGCATGAGCGGCGGACGGTATAGAAACGTAGCGTTTTTGGCGGAGCTTCTCATCAATATTTTGGTGTTCAGCATCTCCTGCGCCATTTTGGCGGGCATCTTTGGGCAGGCGGGGCGAATCTCCCGCGATACCCGCAGCAAAAGCCAAGCCACCACCGAGATTTATGCCCTGTTTGCCACCCTGCGGGCCCAGGGCCCCGCGGCGCTTACAGACGCGGCGCAGGAAGAGGGAGAATACCGCTTGTACTATGATAAAGACTGGAACCGCACCGCCGCGGCCACCGCGGTGTATACCCTGCGGCTAACCATACGCGAGGAGCCCACGGGCGCGGGGGTGCTGCGGCGGCTGGAAGCCAGGGCCACCAGCGGCGAAAACCCGGAAATTTGCACCCTTTCCACCAGTGTTTACCAAAGCGGTGAGGGGGTGGTGGAACCGTGAAACCAAACCAAAGCCAGCCCCGCCGTACCCGTAGCGGCGTAGGCACGGGCACCACCTCGCTCTTGATGATTTTCACCGTGCTGTGTTTTGCCACCCTGGGTATGCTTACCCTTTCCACCGCGGCATCCAACGCGCGCATTCAGCAGCGCAGTTTTGAAGGCACCGCCGCCCTGGCCGCCGCCGAGGGAAAAGCCGCCGAGGCCGTGGCCAAGCTGGAGGCCGCCTTAGCGGTGGCCGCGCAGGGCGACGCCTTGGCCGAAGCGGCCACCCCGCTGGGCTTTACCGAGACCGAAGAGCCCGGCGTGTGGCAACTGGTAACCGAGGTGGAACAAGACCACCAGCTCATTACCCAGGTGCAGGCCAAACAAAACGGGGCCGTGCAGGTGGTGGGCCAAACAACCCAATACACCGGCGCGTGGACGCCCGGCCAAAATGGCCAGCTTTGGCCGGGGAACTGAACCGTGTTGTAAGCACGAAGGGATACGCGCAACAAAGAAAAGGGCCTTGGAGGACGCGCAAGGCCGAAGGGGCCGCCGGGTGGCTGGCCAAAACAGAAAGGGTTTTTTCATGGAGTTAAAGCAACTGCTGGAAATTGCGGGTGGACAAGGCGCTTCAGATATGTTTTTCATCGCGGGTTTTCCCCCCGCGTTTAGGAAGGATTCCCAGGTGACAAAAGCGGTGGAGACGCCGCTGAGCGTGCAGGACGTGGAGACGCTGGTGCGGGAGATTTACGCCTACACCAATGGCCGCCCCATGCAGCGCCTGGTAGAACTGGGCGACGACGACTTTTCTTTTTCGGCGCCGGGGGTGGGGCGTTTCCGGGCCAATACCTTCCGCCAGCGCGGTAGCCTGGCTGCCGT
>CAYYLW010000082.1:0-11684 GCA_964472465.1 uncultured Oscillospiraceae bacterium
TCCTTTTCTCTTTTTATTTTTCTTTCTGTCCAATATGTATTGTAGTTCTACATTTGCCCTATGGCCCAGGGCGGCAAGACACTTGCAAAACAAAAAGACGCATGCTATAATTCGGTCATAAACAAACATTCCGTTTAATTTTGATTTGCCAGGAGGGGGCCGCTGATATGATCAATACGGTTACACTTAACCCGGCGCTGGATAAGGTTTTATTTCTGGATGAGCTGGTGAAAGGCGTGACAAACCGTGTGGCAGACATGGAGCTGACCATGGGGGGCAAGGGCACCCATGTTTCTATGAATTTAAGCGTGATGGGCACGCCCAGCCGCGCCTTTGGCATTGCCTACGGGAAGAATGGGCGGTATATTCTAGACACTTTGCGGGAGTGGGGGGCAGAGCCCCATTTTGCCTACCGGGAGAATGCCGAGAGCCGCACCAACTACCTACTGGTGGAAAAAGACGGCACCAGCACCATTGTGGCGGAAAAAGGGCAGGCGGCCACCGCAGAGGACACCGAGGCCCTGGTGGAATTGCTTCGCCAGCAGGTGGGTGAAGGGGATATTCTGGTGCTTTCCGGCGATGCCTCCAACTATACAGACCCCGATATCTACTCCCGCCTCATGCGGGAATTGCAGAATAAGCGGGTGAAGGTGTGCCTGGACGCCAGCGGGGAAACCCTGCGCAAAAGCCTGGCCCAGCCGCTGTTTATGATTAAGCCCAACCAGGACGAACTGGAATACCTGCTGGGGCGGCCCTGCCAAACCCAAGAGGAGATATTGCAGGCCTTGCGGCAATTGGAGGCGCTGTACCAAGTGCGTGTGATTGCGGTATCCCTGGGCGGGGCGGGCTCGCTGGTGAAGATGGAGGGTGGCATCTACCGCGTGAAGCCGCCCAAGGTGGATGTGAAGAACACCATTGGCTGCGGGGATACCTTTGTGGCGGGGCTGGTGCATGGTTTTGCCAATGGCTGGCAGGACGAAGAAATTCTGCGCTGGGCCACGGCAGTTTCGGCGGCGGCGGCAGAGCGGGCGCTATCGGTGGGGTTCAGCCTGGCGCGCGCGCAGGAGCTGAAAGACAAGTGCGAGGTGCAAAAACTGGCCGATTGACTGGGACGGGAAGCCCCGAGAATCGAGCATACCAACAGAAACCTGAGGGAGATGAAACCAATGAACGAACTTTCTTACCGGGAGATGCGGGAGACCATGTGCTTCATTGCCAAGAACATGTGGGAACGCAGGCTGACGAATGCGGCGGGCGGGAACTTTGCCGTGCAGGTGGACGACAACCGGGTGCTCATCACCCCCAGTTTGATGAGCGAGCGGCACCTGTGTGTGATGCGGCCCGAGGATATCTTGCTGATTGACTATGACCAAAACCTGCTGGAAGGGGAGGGGAAGCTGAGCCGGGAGAGTGACCTGCACACCATTTTGCTGCGGGACTTTGGCAATATTGGCGCGGTGATTCACGCCCACCCCTACAATTGCATGCCCTTTGTAAGCCAGGGCAAGCCCATCCCCAATGTGACGGAAGCCACCATGGGCCGTGGGCCGGTGGGCTGCATCCCCTTTACAAAGGCGTTCACACCACAATTGGCAGAAAATGTGCATCTGTACTATAATGAACGCAGAGAACTGGCCGAGACGAAACCCATCGGGGTTATTTTGCCGCTGCATGGCGTGGTGGTGACGGGCGCGGATATTTTCCATGCCTACAGCATGCTGGAGCGTATTGATTGCGACGCCTACTGCAACCTAAACAAACATGTGGTGCGCAGCATTATGGATTCCCCCAACCTGGGCGACCTGCGTGAGCCAGAAACGGTGCAAAGGGGTATTGAGGAATGTATAGTATAGAACGCCAATCGGAAATCATTTCCTTGCTGGAGCATAACGATGAGGTGATTGTGAATGATTTGGCGCTGCGTTTTGACGTTTCGAAAGAAACCATCCGGCGGGATTTGAGCGAGCTGGAAAAAACGGGTGTTTTGGTGCGCACCCATGGCGGCGCCGTGGGCAACCAAATGGACAATGGGCAAAAGCGGTTTGGCGGGGAATACCCGGTGAACGTGCGCAGCATCCGCCAGTTTAAAGAAAAAAGCCTGATTTGCAAATATGCCGCCAGGTTTATTGGCGATGGAGATGTGCTCTTTTTAGACAACAGCTCCACCACCCTGTACCTGCTGCAACACATCCCCAGCCAGTACCATATCACGGTGGTCACCAACTCCCTGCGGCTATTGCACGAGGCCTCCATCCTGGGCAACACGAACATCCAGTACTATAGTTTGGGTGGCATTTTCAAGCTTAGCAATCTCTCCTGCTATGGCACCAGCACCCAGGAGCAGGCGCGCAAATATTTTCCCAGTGTCTCGTTCCTCTCCTGCGCGGGAATACGCGGGGACGGGATGCTCACCGATACCTCGATGGAGGAATCGGAGGCAAAGCAGATGATGATTCAGCAATCCACCCGTGTGGTGCTGCTGGCCGACCATACCAAGTTCAGCACATCCGGGCAGGTATACCTGGCCCATCTTTCGGAAAAATTCACCCTGGTAACGGACGAGCAGGCAAAAGACACCGATTTTTCCGAAATGAAAAAAACGGGCGCGGAGATTTTGCTGGTGTAGGTGGTTGCCCGCCATGGCCGGATGCGCCCTGGGTTTTGTGGCGCAGCAGAAGAGGAGTGCGGCATGAACTATTTGGCGTTTGATTTGGGCGCTTCCAGCGGGAAGGCCTTTTTGGGGCGCTTTGACGGCGACACCCTGCGCCTAGAACCGGTGCACCGGTTCGAAAATGGGCCGGTGCAGGTGGGCCCGGGTTTATATTGGGATTTTATCGGCATCTATCAGAACATGCTGCGGGCCATCGCTTTGGCGGGCCAGCTTACGGGAAACCGGGTAGATTCCTTTGGTGTGGACACATTTTCCAACGATTTTGGCTTTTTGGATGAGAACGGCCTGCTGCTTTCCCCCCTGTTTTGCTACCGGGACAAGCGCACCGCACGTTGCCGTGACGCCGTGTACGCCAAGGTTTCCCGCGAGGAGCTATACCGTGTTACCGGCAACCAGGTGGCGCTATTTAACGCGGCCATGCAACTGGGCGCCATGCGTGCCGAAGGGCGGGACCTGATGCTGGAACAGGCCCACCGGCTTCTTTTTTTGCCGGATCTGCTGCTGTACTACCTCACGGGCGAAGCCGCCTGCGAATATACCATTGCCTCCGTTTCCCAGCTGTATGATTGGCAGCGGCAGGCCTGGAGCGAGAGCCTGATGGACAAGCTGGGCATACCCAAAAGGCTGTTTGCAAAGGTGCAGACGCCCGGCACCTTGCGCGGCAGGCTGCAAGAAAGCCTGGCCCAAAGCCTGGGCGTGCGGCCTTTTGATGTGGTGTCGGTCTGCCAGCACGACACCGGCTCGGCCTTTCTATCGGCCCTGGGCGGGCGGGATAGCGCCATCATCAGCAGCGGCACCTGGGCCATTGTGGGCACCGAGAGCGAGGCGCCCGTGGTGAACCGCTTTGGCATGCGGCACAACATAGCCAACGAGGGGGGCTTCCCCGGGCACCACAGGCTACTGTGCAGCCTGATGGGCAACTGGATATTGCAAGAGGTGCAACGCATGTACCGCCAGCAAGGGGAGGACTATTCCTTTGCCTGCCTGGAACAACTGGCCGCCCGCGAAGAGGGGCTGCAATGGTTTTTTGACGTGGACGACGAGGCCTTTTTTGCCCCGGGGGATATGCTGCGCAGCATTGCGGCCAAATGCGAAGAGCGGTTTGGCACGGCGCCTAAAACACCAGGGCAAGTGGTGCGCTGCGTGTGCGAAAGCATGACCCTAAAATGCCTGTGGACCATAGAAAAGCTGGAAGAATTGACCGGGAAACACATGCCGGTTATCAGCATTATAGGCGGGGGCAGCCGCGATGCGCTCACCTGCCAGTTTTTGGCGGACGCCGCAGGCCGCCCCGTGATGGCGGGCCCGGCGGATGCTTCGGCGCTGGGGAACATATTGGTACAGATGATTGCGGCGGGGGAACTGGCGGATGTGGAAGAGGGGCGGGCGCTGCTGCGCCGCTCTTTCCCACCCAAGGAATATTGGCCCAAGGCTGGCGGCGCTTGGCCCGATGCCTATGCCCGGTTTAAAGAAGCCTTGGGCCTTAGGCTGTAAACGGCCCGGAACACGGAAAAAAGGTCTCGCTTTGCGCTGTTACCCATTTGGAAGGGGCACAGGGCAAAGCGATATTTTGTTTCCAAATTGTTGTTTTTGTTCCGAAAGCCGAAAAGCTTACCAAAAGCGGCATCTGTTTTTTGTGAAGCTGTACGAAAAAAGTTAAAATAGGGGCTTTATTATTGACATTTTCGGGTGGTAAAGCTATATTCAATATACGGTGTGCACGAGCACACGAAACAGGAATAAAAATGAAAACCAGTGTGTGCCCTGGTGTGTTTGTATAAGAATAGAATAAATGATGAAAAAATAAAGCATAATATCGACGTAAAAAAGGAGTTTCAGACCGTGGCCCGCGTATGGCTAGGCCTTGCCACACGGGAACGAGGGGAGACAGGTTATTTTGCCTTAAAACAGGCATAAACGGGCTTTTGGAACAGACTGTTTTGCGGTCGGCTTCCGGAGCAAAGCCCAGAGCAGCGGCCCTGCCCTTTGTTATGGAGTATGGCTTACGAACAATAGAACAGACCGAATGCGCAAAGAAACCATTTTGGGGGAGGAAGGAAAGGTGGCACCTGGTATGGCGGAGGAAATCAAAATTCGGGCAAGCCAGATAGAAAAGTCTTTCCCAGGCGTGAAAGCGCTGGATAGGATTGATTTTGCGGTACGGAAGGGGACGGTGCATGTTCTGTGCGGCGAGAATGGTGCAGGCAAATCCACCTTGATGAAAATCATCAACGGCATCTACCGCCCCGATTCCGGCCAGTTGTACATAGACGAAAAGCCGGTTCGTATCATGAACCCCATTCAGGCGCAGGGCTATGGTATTGCCATGATTGCGCAGGAACTGAACTATGTGCCGGAGATGTCCATTGAAGAGAACCTGTTCCTGGGGCGTTTGCCGGTGAACAAGCTGGGCATGGTGGACTGGAAAAAGATTCGCCGGGAGACCATCCGCTTTTTAGAGGAGCAAAGCCTGCCCTATGCGCCGGAACAAAAACTGAAAACCTTGACGGTATCCGACATTCAGATGCTGGAAATCATCAAGGCCATCTCCAACAACGCGCAGATTATTGTGATGGACGAGCCCACCTCGGCCATCACCAACCGTGAGGTGGAGGTGCTGTTTGAAAAAATAGCCCAGCTCAAAGCCCAGGGTGTCACCATCATCTATATCAGCCACAAACTGGATGAGGTGTTCCGCATAGCCGACGACATCACCGTGCTGCGCGACGGCACCGTGGTGGAGACCCACCCGGCCAGCGAGCTGACCATGGACAAGGTGATTTCCCTGATGGTGGGGCGCGAGATGAAAAACATCTACCCCAAAGAAGAGGTGCCCGTGGCCGAAATTGCCCTGGAAGTGGAGGGGCTGTGCAGCACGGGGGTGTATCAGGACATCAGCTTCCATGTGAACAAGGGCGAGATTGTGGGTTTTGCCGGGCTGATTGGCGCGGGACGTACCGAGGTGATGCGCAGCCTGTTCGGGCTGGACCCCATCAACTCCGGCCAGGTGAAAATAGAGGGCAAGCCCGTTAAAATCCGGCGCACGGAGGACAGCATCCGGAACCGTATGGTGATGCTGAGCGAGGACCGGCGGCGCTATGGCATCATCCCCATCCGCAGCGTGATGGAAAACGCCAGCATTGCCAGCTTAGACAAGGTGATTTATGGGGGCTATGCCCACCGCAAGAAAGAGCGGGAGATTGTCTCGGAATATTTCACCCGCATGAACGTGCGCACCCCCACCTTGGAAACGGCCATTCAGGCCCTTTCGGGCGGCAACCAGCAAAAGGTGCTGCTGGCCAAATGGATGATGCGCAACCCGGACATTTTGATTATGGATGAACCCACACGGGGCATTGATGTGGGCGCCAAATTTGAAATTTACAAGCTGATGACCGAACTGGCCAAAAACGGAAAGGCCATCATCATGGTATCCTCCGAGCTGCCGGAACTGATTGGCATGTGTGACCGTATCTACGTGATGAGTTACGGCCGCATTACCGGCGAGTTGCACAAGGGGCAGTTCACGCAGGAAGAGATTATGAAATACGCCACGGGCGCACAATAGAAACAAGAGCAGCAGAACGCATGTTGTATTCATTTGCTCCAGCGTTTGTGTAAGCGAATGAGCGTAGTGAAACCGAAGGGGGATTCCAAATTATGAAATCAGGTGGACTTTCGAATAAGGGCACCAGCATCATGCAGAAATATTCCATTTATCTGGTGCTGCTGGCTATGATCGTCGTGTGTACCATCCTCAACCGCCGTTTTATCTCGGTGGATAACCTCACCAACATCGCGCGCCAGCTTTCGGTGGGCACCATCCTGGCCTATGGGGAAATGCTGCTCATCATCTCCGGCATGATCGACCTTTCCGCGGGCTCGGTGCTGGCGCTTAGCGGCGTTATGGCCGTCAGCTTCTACAAGGCTACGGGGTCGCTCATCGGGGCGCTGATCATCGGCATTGTGGTGGGCGTGGCCTGCAACCTAATCAATGCCTTTATGGTAACCAATTGCAGCCTGCCGCCCTTTATTGCCACCCTGGCCATGCAAACGGTGGCCCGCGGCATTGCCCTGCTGTACACCAAAGGCCAAAACCTGTTGCAACTGGGCGATTTTGTGGTACTGGGCCAAGGCAGCGTGTTTGGCATTCCCGCCCCGGTCATCTTCCTGGTGGTGGCCACCATTGTTATTTGGTATGTGCTAAACCACACGCGGTTTGGGCGCTCACTCTATGCCATTGGCGGCAACGAGGATGCCGCCGTGGCCTCCGGCATCAACGTGTTCCGCAACAAGTACAAAGTGTTCATTCTAAACGGCATCCTGGTGGGTGTGGCGGGCGTTCTGTTCATGTCCCGCGTGAATGCGGGCCTGCCCAACGGCGCCATTGGCTATGAGATGGAGGGCCTTACCGCCACCATCGTGGGCGGCACCAGCTTCTCCGGCGGTGTGGGCACCACGGCGGGCACCCTGGCCGGCGCGTTCATCATTGGCTGCCTAAATAACATCATGAACCTCACCGGGGTGGATTCCTACGTGCAGCAAATTACCAAGGGCGTCATCATCGCCCTGGCCGTTATCTACGACATCAAGTCCAAAAGCCGCAAAACCCGCAAGGTGATTGTGGTGGACGACAAGCAAAAACCGGCGGCGTAAGGGCCGTGCCCTTGCCGGAAGGCTGTATTCAAACGCGGCTTCAAACGGAAGGCGTGATGAATAGTAAACGAACTGGAATTGAAAGGAAGGGAATCAAAGCATGAAAAAAACATTTGCACTTCTCATTGCACTTACCCTGGTTGTCTCCATGCTGGCTGCTTGCACTGGCGGCGCATCTAGCAGTGCCGCACCGGCCGCTAGCAGCGCCGCGCCTGCTGCCAGCAGCGCCGCGCCCGCTTCTTCTACCGCCGCCACGGGCGAAAGCTACCGTGTGGCCTACATCGCCCGCGCCCAGGCCGATAGCTTTGCCGCTTGGCTGGCCAACGAAATGAAGACCGAGGCCGAAAAGTATGAAGACATCACCCTGGATGTTTTCGACGGGGAAGCCAACGACGAAAAAGAGAACACCATGATTGAAAACGCCATTGCCAACCAGTACGATGCCATCATCGTGCAGGCCAACAACGGCGAAGCCCAGCGCCCCTACATTGAGAAAATTGTGGAAGCGGGCATCGTGTGCATCACCACCAACCCCCGCGTGGAAGACATTGCTGGCGCTTCCTCTGTGGACGCCGACCCCTATGAGCAAGCCGCTGTGAACGCCCAGGCTGCCATCGACCAAATTCCCGAAAATGCCAAAGTGGTGGTTCTGCTTGGGCCCGCCGGGAACTTCCACAGTGGCGCCCGCCGCGACGCTTGGCAGAAAGAATTCTTCGACAAACGCACCGATGTAACCATCGTGGCCGAAGATATTGCCAACTGGAACAAAGATGAGGCCATGGCCCTGATGGAAGACTGGGTTATTGCCCACGGCGCTGTGGACGCCATCATCTCCATGAACGACAACATGTGCGCTGGCGCGCTGGAAGTGGTTTCCGGCAAACCGGAGTTTGAGAATGTTCTGGCCTACGGCGTAGACGGCACCGCGGAAGCCTGCCTGTTGATTGCCGAAGGCAAAATGACCTCTACCTCCCTGCAAAGCGCCATTGACCTGGCTGAACTGAACATGAAAGCGGTGCACGACTTGTTGACCGGCGCCGAGACCGAAGTGAACGTGGATATCCCCGCGCCGCTGATCAACGCCGAAAATGCGCAGGAATATGTGGACATGTACACCGAACGCGGCCTCATCAGCTAAGAGACTGCAAAACAGAAGATGGCCGGTGTGCCACTATGGTGGAGGGTTTGGCCCAGGCGGATGCTGGGGCCTAGGAAAAACCAAAACGCCATGAACCAAAGCCGGCAAACCAAGAGGTTTGCCGGCTTTCATTTGCCCATGTAGCTATAAATTATACATAATATCGAATAAAAAATTAATAAAAAGGAGAAACGGCATCCGCCGATTCCCATACGGATGGAGGGTAAACGCTTGCCCCTGTCCGTATGGGAATGGGCCCTAGAGGGATTGCCAGTGAACGCTATGAAAAACCGTGCTGCCTATATGACGGGGATTGACAAGATGGAGATCCGAGAAGTGCCCATGCCCAGCCCCAAGGCGGGCGAAGTGCTGGTGAAGCTGGAATATGTGGGAATTTGCGGTTCAGACGTGCACTATTTCCACGATGGCCGCTGTGGTGATTTTGTGGTGGAAGGCGATTTCATGCTGGGGCATGAATGCGCCGGAACGGTGACGGCATTGGGCGAGGGTGTGACCACCCACAAGGTGGGCGACCGTGTGGCCCTGGAGCCCGGCATTACCTGCGGGCAGTGTGAATTTTGCAAGAGCGGGCGCTACAACCTATGCCCAGATGTGGTGTTCCTGGCCACCCCGCCGGTACAGGGTTGCTACGAAAACTATATCGCCTTCCCCGCCAACATGGCGTTCATCCTGCCAGATAGCATCTCCACCAAAGAGGGCGCACTGGTAGAGCCATTGGCGGTGGGCATCCACTCGGCCAACCAAGGCAATGTGAAAATGGGCGATTCCGTCATCATTCTGGGCGCCGGCTGCATTGGCCTGGTTACCCTGCTGGCCTGCAAGGCCTATGGCGCCACCGATATCACCGTGGTGGATGTGGTGCCAAAGCGCCTGGAGGTGGCCAAAAAACTGGGTGCCACCCGCATCATCAACGCCGCCGAAACCGACGTGCTGGCCGAGGTGGAGAAGATGACCGGTGGGGTGGGCATCGACAAAGTGTTTGAGACGGCAGGCTCCCCCAAAACCATTGCGCAAACCCCGCATTTGGTAAAACGCGGCGGCACCATCATTTTGGTGGGCATTTCCGCGCAGGAGGAAATTAACTTCAATTTCGCCAAAATCATGGCGAAGGAAATCAAGATCGAGTCGGTTTTCCGTTACCGCAACATCTATCCCCAGGCCATCGCCGCCATCCGTGAGGGGCTGATTGATGTGTCGGGCATTGTCTCGCACGAGTTCCCCTTCAGCGATATCCAAAAGGCGTTTGAGTGTGCCATTCAGAACAAAAACGACGTGGTGAAAGCCGTGATCAAAATAGACGGATAAACAGGCGCGCGGCGTTCGCACCTGCATACCAAACAAACAGCAGCCGAAGAAAAAGGGCTGTCGTGTATTGCCGCCGGGCGGGGCCCGGCGGCAAAGAACGAGGAGGGCGAGGATGTCTTTCAAGGGTTTTGATGAAAATTTCTCTTTGGCGGGAAAAAATGCGCTGGTAACCGGGGCTTCCAGCGGCATTGGTTACGAAATTGCCCGCATGTACGTGCGCAAAGGGGCGGCCTTGGCCACCTTTGATTTGCATGCCTGCCCGGAGCTTGAGAGCTATTGCCGGGAACAGGGCGTGAAATATTTGGCCTGTACGGGGGACATCACCCAGGAGGCGGACATCCAAAAAACCGTGCAGACGGTGGAACAGTTTTTTGGGAAGATTGATATTCTGGTGAACAGCGCCGGAACCGGCGGGGTGGACCACGCCGATACCCTGAGCGAAGAGCTGTGGGATAAGGTGCTGGCCATCAACCTAAAGGGCAGTGTGCGCATGGCGCAGGCCGTAGGCCGCAGCATGCTGAAAAACGGGGGCGGCAAAATCATCAACATGGGCAGCCAGGCCGGGGTGGTGGCCCTGGATAAGCACCTGGCCTATGGCGCTTCCAAAGCGGGCATCATCTATGCCACCAAACAACTGGCCCTGGAGTGGGCCCAGCACAACATCAATGTCAATTGCATCTCCCCCACGGTGATTTTAACGCCCATGGGCGCGGAGACCTGGAATAACCCCGAAGGGGAAGCGTTTAAACAAACCATCCCGGCCAAGCGTTTTGGCTACCCGCAAGAGGTGGCGGCTGCCGCCGTGTTCCTGGCCAGCGATGCGGCCAGCCTGATGAACGGGGCCAACCTGGTGATGGATGGCGGGTTTACCATCGGTTAACACAAGAAAAATATTGCGATTTTTTTGGAGGACGCTATGGATAAGGAAAAGGCAAACTTGCTGGCCGCACAGGCGGCCAGGGTGCGGCTAACGGCGCTGGAAACGGTGCAGGCGGCATCTTCCGGGCATCTGGGGGGCTCCCTCTCGGTGTCGGACATTCTTACTGTGCTGTATTTTGATACAATGCGTATCGACCCCGCGAAGCCCCGCTGGGAAAACCGGGACCGGTTTGTGCTCTCCAAAGGGCATTGCACCCCGGCCTTATACTCCACCTTGGCCCTGCGCGGCTATTTTCCCAAGGAGGAGCTGGCCACCTTCCGCGATATCGACAGCAACCTTTCCGGCCATGCCGAAATGACCAAGGTGCCGGGCGTGGATATGAGCGCCGGCAGCCTGGGGCAGGGGCTTTCGGCCGCGGTGGGCATGGCCCTTGCCGCCAAGTGCGACAAAAAGGACTACCGGGTGTACTGCGTGTGCGGCGACGGCGAGATACAGGAGGGCCAGATTTGGGAGGCCGCCATGGCCGCAGGCCATTACGGGCTGGATAACCTGACCTTGATTGTGGACAACAACGGCCTGCAAATTGACGGCTGTGTGGGAGACGTGATGTCGCCGTATCCCATCGACGAGAAGTTTGTGGCCTTTGGCTGGCACGCCATTTCGGTGGATGGGCACGACATAAACGCCCTGGCGGACGCGCTAAGCCGCGCCGCAGACACCAAGGGCAAGCCCACCGTGCTGGTGGCCAAAACCGTGAAGGGCAAGTGTGTGTCGTTCATGGAAAATGGCTGCAAGTGGCATGGCAGCCTGCCCAGCGCCGAGGAGTTCAAAACGGCTTTGAGCGAAGTGAAGGAATTGTTATCCAATTTGGAGGGCCGATAAAATGGGAGAGATAATCGCCACGCGGGAGGCCTATGGCCGCACCCTGTGTGAAATTGGGAAAAATGAAAACATTATTGTGCTGGATGCCGACCTGACCATCTGCACCATGACCTGCTATTTTGCCAAGGAAT
>CAYYLW010000083.1:0-1642 GCA_964472465.1 uncultured Oscillospiraceae bacterium
GCCCGCCGCAATGGGCACCAGCGCCACAATGGTGCCCACCGAGGTGCCCATGGATAGGGAGATGAAACAGGCGATGAGGAACAGCCCCGCCACCGCCACACTGGGCGGCATGATGGACAGGGCAAAGTTCACCACGCTTTCCACCCCGCCAGCCGCCTGGATGGTGCCAGAAAAGGCCCCTGCCAGCAGGAACACCAGGCACATCACCATCACGTTGGGGTTGCCCATGCCCTCGGCCAAAGAGCCCAGCTTTTCGGTAAAGCTACGCTTTGGGTTTTGCAAAAAAGCCACCACCAGGGCCACCAAAAAGCCCACGATGGCGGGCATGGCATAAAAATCTTGGAACACCACCCCGCTACCGATAAAAATAACCAAAAATACCAAGATGGGCAACAATCCCATCACGCGTCCTCGCTCCATTGTCTCCTCCCAAAACACCAAAATCTACCGGAATCCTGCTACAAAACCAATCCTTATCCTATTTATAGCATAGTCTATTTGCAAAAAATGACTAGATAGAGTGTATCGCATCTGCCGGGCAAATGCAAACAAGACCCTGCCCTGGCCGCTTACAACCAGGGCAGCGTCTCCTCTTTTCTTTTGATACTAGAACCCGCTTTCCGCCACGGTGGCAAAAGCCTGCACCACGCTAGGGTCAAAGCGTGGGCTCCATATGCCACGTATGGTAGATAAGGCCCCGGGCGGGGTATACCGCTGCTGGCAAACCAGTTCAAAATAGGCGTCCACCACCGCTATAATGCGTGCCGATAGGGGTATTTCCTGCCCTTTTATGCCCTGAGGATAACCACTTCCATCATAGTTCTCGTGGTGGTTTTGGGCCATCTCCACGGCCATTTGCAGCATCTCGTTTTCCGGGAATTTTTCAATCACCTTATACAGCATCAGCGCGCCAATGGTGGTGTGTTTTTCCACCTCGCCCTGCTTGTTGCGCTGGCCATGCAAAAAATGCTCGGCCCGGCCTGTCATGCCGGCCATGCCAATATCGTACAGGGCGGCGGCGTACAAAAAATTACGCATATACTCCTCATCCAACCGCTCCATAAAAGCTGGGTTCCGCCGCAGTTCGTGCAGCAGGCGGGCACAAGCCGTTTGCACCTCCTTGATGGGGCGGTGCTGCTGGGCGCTGCCCACCTCGGCAAAACCCACCAAGGCCTCAATGATGGCCACCTGGGCATCCAAGTTCTCATTTTGCAGGCGAATCATTTTGTCCTGCGTTTGAATCAGCTCTTGGTACTGCTGGTCCAGTTGCTGGCTCAGCTCCTGGTTTTTTTGGTTTAGCGCCGCTTGAAGCTTGGCAATTTTCAGGTGGGTATCCACCCTAGCGCGCACCTCTTCCAGCACAAAGGGCTTGGTGATATAGTCCACCCCGCCCGCGCGAAAGGCGCTTAGCTTATCCTCGGTTTCACTGAGCGCCGAGATAAAAATGATGGGAACCTCCCGCAGTTGCTCCTTTTCTTTCATCAGGCGGGCGGTGGTGTAGCCATCCATATCCGGCATGTTGATATCCAGCAAGATGATATCTGGCGGTAGGATAGAGAGGCTGGTGATGGCATCGCGGCCGGACTGAAAGGCATAGGTAACAAAGCCCTCGTCCTTGAGCATCCTGTTCAGCAATCTGATG
>CAYYLW010000083.1:1732-11594 GCA_964472465.1 uncultured Oscillospiraceae bacterium
CTGCGCTTTACGGCATCCGCATTGCTCAACCGCCCCCCGCAGGTGAGAATGGTTTTGGTATGCAGCAGGCACTTCCTTTCTTTTTTGTTTTTTTCGAAAACAGCCCTACAACCCGGCCACCCCGTGCCCTGGGTTTCAGCCCTCTAGTAGCTGGGTGATGCCCTTGCTGTCGAAGTTGTCTGCCAAGTCCCGCAGCAACTCCTGCAAAGCCCGGTCACTCACCAGCGCAGCCACGGCCTCCACCCTATCAAAATCGCCGTGAAACACGGCTGTTTTCAACGTCTCTACCATCTCGTCGCTCAGGCAGCCAAGGTCTGGCTTACCCAAAGGCCGCAGGGGCAACGGTTCCGCTTTACCCCGCAGATACTCCACCCCCGCATGCTGCGCCACCTCGCGCAGCAAATCGGCCTTTACAAAGGGCTTGCACACATAGCCGCAAAAGCCCAGTTGCCGGGTCATGTCCACCGTCTCTTTCATGGCGTCGGCGGTGAGGGCCACAATGGGAATGGCCGCCCCCCAGGCCGTTTCGTGAATCGAGGCTGTCGCCTCTAGCCCATCCATGTCCGGCATTCGTAAATCCATTAAAATAAGCTGAGGGCGGTGGCGTTTGGCCTGCTCGATGGCGCCCTTGCCCGTTTCGGCAAATACCAGTTTGTAGCCCAGTGGCTCCAAAAATTCCCGTACAATATCCCGGTTGCTCTCCACATCGTCGGCCACAAGCACGGTGCAGGGCGCCGTGATGCCCACGGCGGGCTGGAAGTTCTCCTGAAAATGGGCCTCGTCCAAATTTCGTCCCGTCTCTTTGGTTTTGTAGGCTTTAAAGCTAAAACGGAAGACCGTGCCCTGACCCAGTGCGCTTTCCAGCACAAATAAATCCCCCCCCATCAAGCGCGCAAACGCACGGCTGATGGGCATTCCAAGGCCGGTACCCCCGCTTTTCCCCTTGCCAGACGCCGTCTGTTCAAAGGTGCTAAACACCTTTTCAAACTCCTCGGGGGCAATGCCGTCTCCGGTGTCTACAATGTCAATTTCCAGCAGCACGGGTTCCTTGTCCGGCTCTGCCGCCTCGGTGGGCAAGGGCTGCTGGCACAGCCGTACCGTGATGCTGCCGCCATCGGTAAATTTCACCGCATTGCCTATCACATTGAACAAAACCTGCCGTATTTTGGCCTGGTCTCCCTCAATACTCGCCGGGATATCCCCCGCGCACTCCACCTTGTACTGGATATTCTTCTGGGAGAGTTGCAGGGCAAAAATATTGATTACATCCTCCAGTAGGCCCAAAAGGCCAAAACTGGCGTAGGAAACCTCCAGCCTCCCGGCTTCTATTTTGGACATATCCAAAATATCGTTGATGAGCATGAGCAGGTGGTCACCACTTTTTTTAATAGTGCCTATATGCTTTTTGTCCTCCTGCGAAAGGCTGCGGCTCTCTTGCAGAATTTGGCAGTAACCCAAAATGGCGTTCATAGGGGTGCGTATTTCATGGCTCATGTTGGAGATAAAATGGCTCTTGGCCAGGTTGGCCGCGTCCGAGGCACTTTTCAGGTCATACAGTTCGGTTTGGTCATTGTAAATCTGAATGGCCACCTTTTCTTCACTGTCTGCAATGTTTCGTATAACTGATATATATTTGTAGCAATGGTCGCGCCTATCGGCCTGTTCGCATACCCGGAACTCCCCTTCAATAGAAACATTGGCCGCCAAAGAGCGCATGATGCCCTCCTTTAGCCCCGGCGCAGAAAGGCCCTTCCAGTTGTCCAGGCAAAGCCCACCCACAATGTCCGCCATGTTGGTGCTGGAACGGCGGCGCATGTATTTGTTCATGAACACCAGCCGCCCCTGCTCGTTCACAATGGTAATACCCACGGGCAAATCATCCAAAATCTCGCACAGGGTGTCCATCATCAAATTCAGGGAGGTGGGTAGTTTTTGCTGTTGGTCTGTATATTTATCAATGGAGAGCCGCTCAAAAAAATTCCCATGAGATACTTTGGAAACCAGTGCAATGATATCGAAGAAAAACTCGGTGTTATAGTGGCTGTGGTCAATCAGCCGCCGCGCCGCCACCGATACCTCATCGTCTCCCAGCGGGTACTCTGCGGGCAGGTCGCAACTCAGGTTGCCAATAATCTGTTTTAGGGTGGTAACCGGCAGGGTGATGGCCGTTACACGGCGGCATACAAAATAAAAATAAAAAGCTACCAGCACCGAGAAAAACAGGAAAATGAGCATGGAAGGCCCCACGATGCTGCCTAGAATGGCGTAAAAGCTAGAAGTGCTGACCACATACCACCCGGCATATGGTACTGGGGTCATCACACCCCAGTAATAGGCCTTCTCCAAGGCGAAGCTGCCACTGGGCTTTCCGGTTTCCAACAGGTTTGTAAGGCTGGTGCTCTGCACTACACGCACCTTGGCAGGCCACCCTTCCGCCTGCAAAATATACCGCGCATCTTCCCCCTTGCCCTCTACCTCTTGTTGCGGCGGTGCCACCAGCAAAGCCTGGCCCGAAAGAATTTCTCCGCCCTGCTGTGCCTCTTGCAGCACACACTCCCAAAAGCCTTCCAGGTGGAACACCACCCCCGCCAGCCCAGAAAGCTGGCCATAGTGGTAAATGGGGGTAATCAGGGTAGCCAAAGGCCCACCATAATGGCTTTCGGGATAATGGGGCAGTAGTTGCACATCTCCTAGGCCTTTTTCAAAGTTTTGAAACCAGGGCCTTTGGCGGGCGGCCAGCGGCAGGGTGTCCACCTCACCGTTGCTGGTAAACAGCAGGTTGCTGGAAAGGTCTACCAAATATAGCCCCACTACTTCGCGGCCCACCTCCTTGGCTTGGCTTTCCAGCAGGCCCAAGTAGCCTTGCACCTGCCTGTATAAAGGGTGGCCTATACTGTGGCTATAGTCCGTGGCCAGGGCCGAAAGAAGGGCGGTGGTCTCGGGCGCGGTGGATACAGTTTCTATGGCGTGGCGGTACCGCCCTACGCAAGTGGACGTCATATCAGAGATTACCGCATTTTGATAGGCCTTGCGGTCTCTCGCATTGCCCATGGTATACAGAGAACAGGTCAAAAATGTAACCGCCACTACAGGCAGCATTAAAAGAATGGTGGAAAGCACAAAGGTATTCACAATCTGGTGGCGAATTGGCCTCATGGCTGTACATCCTTTTCATCCTAGCATAAAATATGGGCAGCGTTGCTCCTCTTGCTTGTTGCGCTTTTTGCTAGGAGGATATGCTGGGAAACACCGCCTCAAAAGCCACCACCACGTCCGGTGCAAAGGCCTTGCCCGCTCCCTCTCCAATAATCTGCCGTGCCTGTTCGGGCACGAAGGGCGGTTTGTAGGGGCGCTTTGAAATTAGCGCGTCATATACATCTGCAATGGCCATAATCTGTGCCGAAAGAGGAATCTGCCCGCCCTTTAGGCCATAGGGGTAACCACTGCCATCCCAACACTCATGGTGGTACAGCACCACCTCATGCCCCATCACAATAAAAGGGTCATCCCCCAATTTCTGGCGCAGCCGTTCCATGGTTTTGGCCCCAATGGTGGTGTGTTGCTGCATCACGGCATATTCTTCGGCGGTCAGTTTGCTGGGTTTTAGCAAAATCTTGTCCTCAATTCCCACCTTGCCAATATCATGCAAAGCAGAAACGCAGCTTAGGTTGGCCACAAAGGCCTCGTCCACCTGCTTAGCATAGGCATTGTTTTGGGCCAAGCGGCTTGCAATCGCCTCACAGTAGCGGCACACCCGGTACAAGTGGTCGCCGGTATCGTTATCGCGCAGTTCCGAAAGCTGGGCTAGCGCCGTAATAATGGCTTGCCGGGTAACCAAAAGGCGGCCATTGGTGGCCACAATCTCCTCCACCTGCTGGCGCACCCGCTCTTCTAGCTGGGCGTTCATGCTTTCCACTTGGTTTTGCAGGGCAGCAATACGCAGGTGGTTCCCAATGCGTATCCGTATCTCATCCACCTCAAAGGGCTTGATGATATAATCCACCCCACCCACTTCAAACGCCCGCACCTTGCTGTCCATCTCACCCAGCGCCGAGATAAAAATAACCGGGATATGCTGGGAAAATGGATGGCTTTTGATTTTTTGGCACACCTCAAAACCACTCATATCCGGCATGGTGATATCCAGCAGAATCAGCGCGGGGGCCACCGCTTCCAGCGCCTCCATCGCCGTGGCACCCGAAGTATACAAGGCCGGCTTGTAACCAAGGCCCCGTAAAATTTCTTGCAGTAGTTTAAGGTTGGCCGGGGTATCGTCTATCACCATGATGGTTTGCGCTGCCGGACGTTCTTTCTCTTGTTCCATTTTGTAAAACCGTATCCTTTCCCGAATTGGGCCAGCACTACACGCGGCCTTTTTCTGCCTAGACCGGTGGCAAGCCACCCTTTTGCAGGGTGTGCCCTTTGGCTATGTGCTCTGCCGCCTCTTTGGCTATATCCGGATGGCGCAGCAGATACCCTGCCAGCATCTGGCTGAATATCTGCAATTCATGGATCATCTCGGTGGAATAGCGGCGGCACATCATGCAGTCGTCGAAGCCAATCAACCCTTTAAACCGCCCTTCCTCATAAAAAGCGAAGTGGAGCATGGAGCAGATGTTCTGGTTTTTCAAATGGGCCTGTTCTTCTTGGGCCAGTACGCTTAGGTCCTCCATAATAAACATCTTGTGTTTTTGAAAAGCGGTTTGAATGGTGGGAAACCAAGCCCTTGGCAGGTCTTGTAATTGTGCAATTTGTGCTGTGGTGCCAGAATCGCACCATTCAAAGGTATTTTGCAGCCCCTCCCCATTCGGCACCACCTGAAAAATGTACCCACGGCTAAAGGTGTATTGGTTGGTCAGTACGCTCAGCACATGGTACACCGTTTTGTAGGGCGTTTCAGAAACCGAGAGCAGCTTCGATAAATAGCTGTATCGCCAGATGTTTAAATCGCTGGCGGGGCTGCCTTGCAGGATTTTGGGCGGGGCGGGCCGTCCACGATAATACGGAAGTTCCTCCGGCTCCTCCTCATAGTCCAAAATGCGAGAAATAGCGGCCGACACCCCCACCGCCGCATAAAAACTCAGCAGAATAAGGGCCGGAATCACCAGCAACAAAGCAAAGGGCGGGCCTAAGGCGGGCTGGGTAAAAAAACCAAAATTGAATATCATGTACAGGTTGGCAAGGGCTGTCCAGCCAGCCAGCAGCAGCAGTTGCTTTTTGTGCATCCCGGCGCCTGTCATCCATTGCACCGGCAACCTATGGCGTAGCGCCCACAGCAACACCGAAAGCAGCAAAAACATCAGCGTGAACAGCAGGTTTTTTTGCGCAAAAAAGCCCCCTATTGCCAGGGTTTGAATGCGCCCCAGAACAGCCATGTAAACCGAGTGAATGAATAGGAAATGCAGCAAAAATGCCTCGCCTAGAAACGCAGCCCACAGCCACTTACACGGTAGCAAATAGCGCAGTTCTATCACCAGCAGTGCCGCACAAAAAAGCCCTGCCAACTGCTCATAGACAAAGAAAAACGGCAGGAAAACCGCCGTATTCAAGGCCCCTATGGCCGATACCACCAGCACCCGCCGCAAGCTGGCCTTTTCCCCGCTGTAGAGCCGTATACAAAAGCGCAAAAACAAACTGTGGAACCACATTAGTACCACCAGCAAAAACAGATAGATTATAACACTCTCCCACGGCATGTCATGCACCTCGCACTTTGGCTTTGGGCTGCTCCACACAGGGATTGCGACGATTATAGCAAGGCGAAAAAGCCAGTGTCAACGAAACACAAGACCCCTAAACCGCCCTGGCACAAAAGATTTCTCCCCCTTTTTTTGCAAATATTGCGCAACAAAAAACCACACACCCAAAAGTGTGCGGTTTGGCCATATAACATTGTGCCGTATTTTCTTTTGTACACCCCGGGTATCCTTCGCGTTTTACCCCGCCAGTTCTTCCGCAGAGGAAGGGGCCAGCCCTTTTGGCAAAAGGCAACTTTCGGGCTCCAGCAAAGCGCAAAAACTCAAAAGGTCGGCATAGTGGTTTTGGTGGTAGACCACCGGGCGCGCGCCCCCTTTGCGTAGCAGGCGAATAAATCCCTCCAAGTCACTGGCCATACCCGGCAGAGCCGTGGCATACACACCCAATTTTTCTTTTCTATGGCAGTCGCTCACGCCCAGTGCTTGTAGCCCAAGCTGCTGGCAAGCCGCCAGGGCCATCCGGTTTGCTTCAAAACTGGTGCTGGCGTTGAAGGCCTCGGCGCCGCACAGCCCCTTCACTTCATACAGATGGTTTTGCAGGCCACGGCCATTGTTCCGGTAAGGGTGGGCGGCAAAGCAGGCCCCGCCCGCTTGGTTCACCCGGTCAATCAGTGCCTGGGCACTCAGCCCCGGCGGGGGCATTTGGGGTAGGCCAAAGGCCACAATATCCCCTTGGGCGGAGTAATACTCTACACCCACAAAAATGGGAAAACCCTCCTTGGCCGAATAACGCGCCGCTTCGTCCCTAAGGCCCATGCTGTCATGGTCGGTGATGCAAAGGGCATCCAGCCCCAAAAAGCGGGCAGTTTCCACCATTTCCATAAGTCCCAGGGCACTATCGGCCGAATGGGTTCTCTCGTGCATATGCAGGTCTACCAGCATATCCTGTCTCCTGTGTGCTTTTCCCCCATTATACACCCCATCCGAGGGGTGGGGCCATCCACATCGAAAAACACAATGCCAGTTCTTTTTATATAGACATTCTCTATTCTTCTGCCGCTGGCACTACCTGAGGCCACACCAAAATTTCCAGTACCCTCTGCTTCACCGTTTGGGCCACCTCTACGTGTAGCCCCTCATAGGTAAAGCGCTCTCCCACCTCCGGGAAACGCCCCAGCACCTCCATCACCCAGCCCCCCACCGTGGAACTTTCAAACTCCCCGGCAAGCTGGAACTTCTCCATAAAATCATCAATATCAGTGCTGCCCAGCACCCGCCACGCACCACTGGCTTCCTCTGTAAACGGCTCCACCACTTCGTCGTGCTCGTCCCAAATCTCACCCACCAGTTCTTCCAGTATGTCCTCCACGGTCACAAGGCCTAAGGTGCCACCATACTCATCCACAATCACAGCCATGTGCATGTTTTTTTGCTGCAACTGCTCCAGCAGGTGGGCTATCTTTGCCTGTTTGGATACAAACAGCACCGGCTTTACCACGCTTTCCAAGCTTACGCCCTGCTGCTGCACCTCATGCCAAAAATCCTTTTGTAGCAGCACCCCTTTGATATCGTCCAGGCTGCGGCCATACACCGGCAGGCGGGAAAAACCCGATTCCCGAAACAGGGCTTCGATGCCGCCCGGCGGGTCATCCAGCGCCACAGCCACAATATCCACCCGGGGGGTCAAAATCTCTCCGGCATCCAGGTCGTCAAATTCTATCGCCTGCCGTATCATCCCTGCTTCTGCCGCGTTGATGCCCCCTTCGGCACGGGCCTCGTCCACATAGGCAAGCAACTCTTCCTCGGTCATGTTCTGGCCACCCTGAATGTGAAAAACGCGCAGAAGCAGCCGTTTCCAAGCCGCAAACATGGCATTCACCGGGGTGAACAGCCAGCACAGCGCCGCCAGCACTGGCGCGGCCAGAATGGCGAACTGCTCGGGGTTTTCCTTTGCCAGCGTCTTGGGCGATACCTCCCCAAAAAACAGCACCAGCACCGTCATGCTGGCGGTGGCCAGGGTGACCCCCATGTTGCCAAACCAGCCCACAAACAGTACCGTAGCCAAGGAGGTGGAGGCAATGTTGACGATGTTGTTGCCCACCAGCACGGTGGAAAGCAGCACGTCATACCTTTCCGAGAGATGCAAGGCGCGTGCAGCGCCCCGTTTCCCCGCCCCCACCATGCTTTTTAGCCGCACCGGGTTTAGGGAAGAAAACGCCGTTTCACTGGCCGAAAAAAATGCCGACGCAAGCAGTAGGCAAAATAGAGCCAGCAAAAGCGGCAGGCTATTACTTGTTTCCATGTGTAAAAATCAACCGGCCTTTCTGTTTACGGGCCGCCGCTAGGCCCTGCCCGCCGTATATTTCCTTTGTATTCTACCACATTTCCCGCCATCACACAAAAAAACGCTGCCGATTCACGCGGCAGCGGTCTTTCCTAGGAAAGGGGGAACGGGGCCCTTTAGCGCAGGGCCTGCGCTTCCCGCAGGCATTTGGCAATCTCATTGGGGCAGGAACTGTTCTTTTCGCCACAGCGGATGCCCTCCATCCGGGTAATGGCCTCTTCTACCTTGCATCCCTGTAGCAGGCTGCACACCCCTTTTAAGTTCCCGTTGCATCCCCCCTGCACACTTACCTCCTGGATGGTGTCGCCATCCAGCCGCACAGTGGTACACACCGAGCAAACGCCCTCGTTGTTTCTTGTGTGTGTCATCGTTTTTCTCTCATCCTATCCGTATAGTTTTTGCAGCATGGCGCACACCGCATCGGCGGTGGGCTCTATACCATAACGCCCCACATCAATGGCCAAATCATAGCTGCTGGCACTGCCCCAGTCTCGGTCTGTGTAGAAGCTATAATAGTGGGCACGGATACGGTCGGTTTTGCGAATGAGGGCACGGGCGGCATCCTCGTCCAGCTTGTGCAACCGGGAGATGCGCTCTATACGGCTTTCCAGCTTCGCGTGCAAAAACAGCGAAAAAGTCTTTTCGTTTCCGCGCAAAATATAATCCGCGCAGCGCCCAATGATGACACAGGGCGAGCGCTCGGCCGCCTCACGAATCACCTGGGCCACATAGTTCTGCAAACGGTCGTTGGACGTATAGGCCAGCTCACTAAAAGAGGTGGGGGCCTGGTTTCCCGCTGCCGCCATGGAAAGCGAATACAACAGGCTGTTGGTGGGCCGTTCATCGGCCTTTTCAAACATTTCTTCCACAATACCGCTCTTCTTGGCGGCCTCTTGCAGCAACTCACGGTCATAAAACGCAAGGCCCATTTTTTTGGCAATCTGCCGGCCCACTTCGCGCCCGCCGCTGCCAAACTCACGTGCAATGCAAACAGAAAGATGATCTCCCATTCTCTATACCCTCCTGCCCGGATAATCTGGCGCAACGGGGCCGGTATTGGGGCAGGCCCCGCGCGCTATCATGGCTAGGGTATAGTATACCACAAACGCACCTGTTTTGCACAGTGCCAGACGTTTTACGCCACACGCACCTCGGCTGCGGGCAGCAAGTGCAGGTTTTTCACCCGGCTTAGCAGCACGGCGGCCACCAGCACAATGGCAAGGTCTGGCAGCAGCCAGCTTGCGTTATAACTTAGGGAGTACAGCCACACGGGCATCCCCTCGGGCGCATAGGCCCCCCAAATGACAATACCAGACAGGAAGCTGCACAGTAGGCGGAACAGCCCCGTGGCCACCACCGCCACCACCAGCCCCCCAGTGGGGGAAGTAAATTTTTTGGCGATAGGCCCTGCGAAGCCCAGGGCCGTGTAAGCCAGCACATAATCCAGCAATACACACAGCAGCATGGCCGGGGCGGTACTGGCCGCCACCACGCTGTCCATGCCCTGCATCACTTGCAAAAGGCTGTACACGGCGGCAGCGGCCACCCCCCAGCGCCCGCCGTGGCGCAGGCTCATCAGCAGGATGGGCAGGGTGGAAAAGGCCGTTACCGTGCCGCCCCAAGGCATCTTGAACAACGGAATGAACGAGAGCACAAAGGCCAGGGCCACCATGAGGGCCCCCTCCACCAGTGTGGCCGTGCGGGACATTTGAGACGGGGATTTCATACTACAACACTCCTTTTTTGTTTTTGGACAATTGTAGACACAAGTCAGGACCACCCGCTAAGCGGGTGGCATGGGAATGCCCTAGAAGGGCATATT
>CAYYLW010000084.1:0-11555 GCA_964472465.1 uncultured Oscillospiraceae bacterium
GTTCTTCCAAACTTTTCATGCTCTATTCCCCTTTTGTCATCAGCACTTTATTCTTCCGGCAAGCGGGCGGCTTCGCTGTGTTGCTGCCGCACCAGCTCCATCTGTTCGTTTACATATTCTGCAATGAACACCGTAACGGCGGGCTGGCTGAACGGGACCTCTCCCAAAATCTCCCGCAGTTGTTTCGTATCAAACAAAAACTGGTGTGTGTCTCTTTGGTACAAAAGCTGAAACTCCATCTCCGGGCTACCCGCGCACAGTGCGGCCATGGTGGCCCCTAGGTCGCCCAGGGGCATCAAATCGATGTGCCCCAGGGTGAAACGGGCCTGTATTTCGGTGCCCTGGCCCAATTTGCTGTGAATGGAAAGCCCGCCGCCCGTCATCTCGGCCGCCATTTTTAAAAAAGGCAGCCCCAGGCCCACCTTCCGGGTTTTGCGGCTGGTGAAGAAGGGGTCTGTTACGCGTTTCACCATCTCTTCATCCATGCCGCAACCATTGTCTGCAATACACAGCAGTAGGCTGTTTTGGGCCGTATCCTCCCGCAGTTCTATGCGGCAAAGGCCCGCGCCCGCCCGCACAGAGTTCTGGGCGATATCCAAGATGTTCATCGAGAGTTCTTGCATCTCTGCTTCTTTCCTTTGGCCGGGCTGGCTAACAAAAAACGCAGCAAGCGTGTGCCTACGGCCTTCACCACGCCAAAGCACACGCTAGTATTTTGCCAGAATGTCCCGCAGTTCTTGCTCCTCGCCAGAAAGGCGGCCGTACACATCCTCGCCCACCATCAATACCGGGGCCAGGCCACAGGCACCCACGCAGCGGCAGGCGTCCAGGCTAAACTTGCCGTCCTCGGTCATCTCGCCGCCTTTGATGCCCAGAATACTTTCCAGCTTTTCAAAAATAACGCCGCTGCCCTTTACGTAACAGGCCGTGCCCAGGCAAACGCTTACCTTGTGTTCGCCCTTGGGCGCCAAGGAGAACTGGGAATAAAACGTGGAGATACCATAAATTTCCGCCAGGGGCTTGTCCAGTTCGCAGGCAATCATCTTCTGCACTTCCAGCGGCAGATAACCGTAAATCTCCTGTGCTTTTTGCAGCGCGGCCATGGCCGCGCCCGGTTTGGCGCGGTTTTCCCGCAGCCAGCTACATAGCTCCGCTTCCTGCTCTTTCGTCCCCTTGAAAGGCAGGGTAGAAATTTTTTTCATTCACACCAGTCCTTCCTGTATCGCACATTTTGGCATGGCTGACAAAGGTTTGTCAAACAAAAACGATGGTTTCATTATACAGTATATGATTCTTCAATACAATCACAAAAAAAGACTGTAACTGCGAATAAGTATTGTGAAATGCGGCTTTTGCGGCCGTTTATTACAATTCCTTTGGCCGCTTCTATATGTACCGAAAAAACAGAAGAATCTAATGTTTGTTTAAAGATATTACTTCGAATATTGATTTATGAATACAGAAGTGCTAAGCTTTCTTTCTACAGCAGCTGGCATTATATGCTGGTTTTTGGTGTGTACATTTAATCATTATTTTAGGAGGAGATTTTATTATGATTTCGTCTCAGCTACGCGGGGTTGCCCGCCAAAGTTTAAAGGGCCGTTGGGGCACGGCCATTGCTGTTACTCTTATTGCTTCGCTGCTGGGGGGCAGTTCTTTTGGCAGCATCTCCAACTACTCGTCCTCTGCCTCTTCTGCCGGTTCCAACGGCGCGGCAAACGAAAACGTAAAGAACCTCATTGCCAATTTAGACCCTACCGGCCAGGCCATTTTGACGGCAATAACCGGTGTTCTTGTGGTGATGGGCATCATCACTTTGTTGTACCTGCTGATGGTGCTGATTGTGGGCGGCGCCGTGAACCTGGGCCTCAAGCAGTTTAACATCACCCTGGTGCGCAAGGACGCCCCCGCCAATTTTGGGCTTTTGTTCTCCCGCTTTAACATTTTTGGCAAAGCCCTTCTCTTGCAGGTGGTAACGTTTGTCTTTATCTTTTTGTGGACTTTGCTTCTTGTTATTCCCGGCATCATTGCCACTTACCGCTACGCCATGGCCCCTTACCTGATGGCCCAAAACCCCAAAATGGGTGTGATGGAAGCCTTGAACGTTTCTAAGCAGATGATGAAAGGCCAAAAATGGAATTTGTTCTGCCTGCATTTCAGCTTCATCGGCTGGATGCTGCTGGGTGTGCTAAGCTGCGGTATTGGTATGTTGTGGGTAAACCCCTATATGGGCGCGGCGGAGGCTGCTTTCTACCTGAACCTTTCCAGCCAGCTTACACAAAATGGCCAGGCTGCGGCCCCCCAGCCCCATACACCCGCTTCTTCTGGGCCTGTTTAAGGGCTTAAAACAGTTTATCTCTGCTTCTTTTGGCCGCCGGAACTTTTCCGGCGGCTTTTTAGTTCCTTGGCGAAAACAGCCAGCAGTTTTTTTTGCAGTGTTTTTATTTTGTTCATAAGATTCACAAATTTCTTTCTCATTTGGCCGCTATACTAGTGTATGTAAGGAAGGGGCGCCGCACCCCCCCTTACACATGATTCCTCCTCACACCAATGAGATACCCCTTTTGAAACCCGCGCCTGCCCCGGCGCGGGTTTCTACCTGTAGAAAGGGTGCATGGCACAGCCTGCCACACTCTTGCGTTTGCGGCCACCGGGAATTTTGCCGCCGCTTTTTGCAAAAAGCGGCGGCCTTTGCCTTTGCATTTGCCCATTCATATGCTATACTATTATTATAGAAACAAAAGCGATGATGCGGACACGAGCCGCAAAGCCGCCGGCTTTAGAGAGGGGCGTTCTCTGCTGCAAGCGCCCTGCCGGCCTTTGCCGTTTACCACCGCAGAGCGCGGGGCAAACCCCCGCCGGGCCACGCCCGTTACAGCGTGCCAGCAAAGCGGCGCAACAGCTTGCGCAATTCGGGTGGAACCGTGGGAATTTTTCTCACCCCGAGCCTGCCGACAAGGCGGGCTCGGGGTGTTTTGTTTTCCCCGCCCGCCCACACACCAAATAGCACCGTGGCCGATACCCGGCGGCGGGAAGAGACAGAAAGGATAGGGAGGACAACGATGGAAATTAAACTAAAAGACGGCAGCGGGCGGGACATGCCTGAACACGCCACCGTATACGAGCTGGCCCAAGCCCTGAGCCCCAAACTGGCCAAGGCCGCCTGCGCGGGCCGGATAAACGGCGTACCGGTAGACCTGCGCGCCCCCTTGCAATCGGGCGCGGAAACCGAGGTGCTCACGTTTGAAGACCACGACGGCCAGCACGCTTTTTGGCACACCGGCAGCCATGTTTTGGCCCAGGCTGTCTTACGCCTGTTCCCAAACGCCAAGTTCGCCATTGGCCCGGCCATTGCGAATGGTTTTTACTACGATTTCGATATCCAGCCTGCCTTCACCGCCGAGGACCTGGCCGCCATTGAGGCCGAGATGGAAAAAATTGTGAAGGAAGACCTGCCCATCGAGCGGTATTTTCTGGAGCCGGACGAGGCCATGGAGTTTTTCAAGGACCAGCCCTACAAGCAGGAGCTGATGCAGAAGCATGCCGCCGCGGGCGAGCGCATCAGCCTGTACAAGCAAGGGGAGTTTACCGACCTATGCGCCGGCCCCCACATGATGAGCACCGGGGCCCTCAAGGCCGTCAAGCTTACCAGCGCCACCGGGGCCTACTGGCACGGCGACAGCCGCCTGCCCATGCTCTGCCGCATCTACGGCACGGCCTACCCCAAAAAGAGCGAGCTGGACGCCTACCTCGCCCAGATGGAGGAGGCCAAAAAGCGCGACCACCGCCGCCTGGGCAAGGAGCTGGGCCTCTTTGCCATGATGGAGGAGGGCCCGGGCTTCCCCTTCTTTTTGCCAAACGGCATGGTGCTGAAAAACGAGCTGCTGGACTACTGGCGTGAGGTGCACAAGCGCTGGAACTACCAGGAAATCAGCACCCCCATTGTGCTGAACCAGGCCCTTTGGCTGCGCAGCGGCCACTGGGACCACTACAAGAACAACATGTACATGACCGAGGTGGACGAGCAGCCCTTTGCCATCAAGCCCATGAACTGCCCCGGCGGAATGCTGGTGTACAAAAACCAGCCCCACAGCTACCGGGAGCTGCCCCTGCGCATGGCCGAGTTGGGCCTTGTGCACCGCCACGAGATGAGCGGCGCGCTGCACGGCCTGATGCGGGTTCGCAGCTTCACCCAGGACGACGCCCACATCTACATGACCCCCGAGCAGGCCGAGGCGGAAATCATCGGGGTCATCCGGGTGATTGACGAGCTCTACTCCATGTTCGGCTTTGAGTACAAAATTGAGCTTTCCACCATGCCGGAGGACCACATGGGCAGCGAGGCCGACTGGGAGCGCGCCACGGGCTACCTCTCGGGCGCCATGCAGCACCTGGGCCGGGAATACACCGTAAACGAGGGCGACGGCGCTTTCTATGGCCCGAAGCTTGACTTCCACCTGGTGGACGCCATTGGCCGTACCTGGCAGTGTGGCACCATCCAGCTGGACATGCAGATGCCCGAACGCTTTGAGCTGGAGTACACCGGGGAGGACGGCCAAAAGCACCGCCCCGTCATGATTCACCGCGCGGCCCTCGGCTCCATCGAGCGCTTCATCGGCATTCTCATTGAGCATTTTGCCGGCGCTTTCCCCACCTGGCTGGCCCCGGTGCAGGCGGTGCTGGTGCCCATCAGCGAGGCACACCATGCCTACGCGCTGAAAGTGCAAGAGACCTTGGCCGCCGCCGGGGTGCGTGTGGAGGCCGATTTGCGTAGCGAGAAAATGAACTACAAAATCCGCGAAGCCCAACTGAAAAAGGTACCCTACATGCTGGTGATGGGCGACAAGGAGATGGAGGACGGCAGCCTGGCCGTGCGCGCCCGCAAAGAGGGCCGGGGCGGCACCATGCCCCTTCAGCAGTTTGTGGCCCAAATTACCGAGGAAATAAAAAGCCGGGCGCTGTAAAAGGCAAATAACTAAAGACCGCCCTTTTTTATAAAAAAGGGCACAAAAAATTTTAACGCCGCAGAGTGTCAAAAAACATCAGCCGGAGAATAAGGGCCGCAGCAATGCGCACTTTTTTGGCAAACTGACGCCGCAAACGGATGTTTGCGGCGAATTTTATATCTTATACCTCGGCGGCATATACCTCACTTATCAAGCGCACCCCAAGGCAGAACCCCTCTATAAAATTTTGTTCCATTTCCAAAGGCAGCAGGGCCGTGTGGGCCTCCACCAGGGTATTCAGTTCTGCCCTATACTGTTCTGGCAAAGTTTTGCGGAAAATTTCGTACCGGTCATATGCCAATGTGCTTTTTGTTTGGAATTCGCCAAGTACAGGCCGAAATTTTTCGCCCGGTTGTATTTCTCCTCCATACAGTTCATGCAAAATACCACCCATAGTAACCTTCCCTTTCTTTTGGTTTGTGCCATAATAGCAAAACAGGAAAGAAATATCTACAAACACTCTGATATCGCTATGTTATCATATCCTACTTATTAACTTACTATCATTATAAAATATAATATGGGTGACCTGAAGACCAAGAGAAAAGCCCCTGGGAACAGCGACTTTTTGTTTTCAAATTGTTCATAAAGCCAGCACAATTCTTTCGCAAATTCTCTCTATACTAATACTTGTAAGGACGGGGCGCCGCAACCCCCCTTACACATGATTCCTCCTCACACCAATGAGATACCCCTTTTGAGAAACCCGCGCCTGCCCCGGCGCGGGCTTTTCATTTGTTCTTAAAGGCACCCGTTTTGTGGTTGGCTGTTGTTTTTTGCCGTTGCTTTTTTACAAAAAGCGGCGGTTTTGTTTTGTTTACACCCAGCTTTGTGCATTGCATTCCCCTGGGCCTTTTGCTATAATAAGGAAGCATGAAAAGAAAAAGACAGGGTCCCGCGAAGGGCCAAAGGCCAGGGGCTGCCATGAAGTTTGGGTCGGTACGGTTTTTTAAGCGTCTCATCATTGCTGGCTATATCCTGCTTATTTTGCTGCCATTGGCGGCGGCTGTTGCACTGGGTTTTCTGTATACCAAAGAAAAAAACCGTGCAGATGCGCTACAAAAAGCCACTTTGGCGGAGATATCCGCCCTGCTGCAACAAAACGGCGTGGGCGAAGACACACCGCTGGATTTGGCCGGCCTTGAGGATTTAAGCCCACAGGTGCCCAGCACGCCCAGCCTTTCGTACCAAACCCTTTATCCCCAGCTCTATGCCCAGCGGCCCTTGCTACAAACGGCGGAGGAGAACCTCTGTTACCTCACCTTTGACGACGGCCCCTCTGCCACCACCACCAGAATATTGGAGGTGCTGGCCGAAAAAAACATCAAAGCCACTTTTTTTGTAACGGGCAAAAACAGCGAGTTGCACGAGGATGCCCTGCGCGCCATTGCCGCTGCCGGGCACACCATTGGGGTGCACAGCTTTTCGCACGAATACAAAACCATCTATGCTTCCGTGGAAAATTACCTGGCCGATTTTGAGCTGATGTACAACCGCATTCTAGAGGTAACGGGCCAAGCGCCCACGGTGTTCCGCTTTCCCGGCGGCAGCATCAACGCCTACAACCTGCAAACCTACACCCAAATTGTGGCCGAGATGACCCGGCGCGGCTTCGTGTTTTATGACTGGAACGCCGCGGGTGACGATGCGGTGAAGGGGGGTATCTCCCGCCAGCAGGTGGTGAACAATGTGATGCAAAGCGCCTCTGGAAACAAAAGGCTCATCGTTCTGTTGCATGACCGCACCGAGAACGGTTCCACGGCCGAGGCCCTGCCCGGCATCATAGACGGGCTGGAAAAGAGGGGATTTTCCTTCGCCGCTTTGCAAAATGATGTGCAGCCCATAACCTATTATTATACAAACACTCCGTCCGACCAATAAATTCTAATGAGGAGAGAGACACATGAGTGCGAAAGACAATTTTGCCCAGGCGATGAAGGAACTGCTGAACACCGGCGACACAGCCAGCGCCCCGGAAACCGAAGAAAGCCGGGCCCCCAGTTCTTTTTCATCCTTCAGCATGCCCGATTCCCGCCCCCCCAAAGCCCCCGCACCGGAAAAGCGGGAGTCTATTTTCGCGGGCGCTTCTTTACCTAGTGAAGAACCAGACGCTGCCAGCAGCCTGCTAAGCGCACTGGATGAGGTGGAAGAACCCGCCGCTGAAGTGGTGGAGGAAACTGTTGTGGTAGAGGAAACCATAGAGAGCCCGGTTGCCGCCGCGGCCTACGAGGCCCCCGTGGCCGAAACCGCCCCGGCCCCCAGCTATGAGGCGCCCGCCGCCCCCAGCTACACTCCCTATGAAGAACCCCCTGTCTCTTCGCCCGCTTTTGGTGAAGTGACGGTTATTGCCGCCGGCACCACCATCGTGGGCGATTTGAACACCAGCGGCAGCCTTACCGTGAATGGCGACATCAAGGGCAACATCAAGGTGGCGCACAAGCTGGTGCTGAACGGTAAAATCATTGGCGATATCGAAGCCGAGGACGCTGAAATTACCAGCAGCCTGGTACGCGGCAACGTGGCCGTACAGAAAAACTTCTGCATGGATGGCGGCACCACCGTGGTGGGCGATATTTCAGCCACCTGCGCCAAAAGCAACGGCAAAATCAAAGGCAACCTCACCGTGCTGGAGCGTGGCCACTTTGAAAACGCCGCCACCCTGGTAGGCAACTTGGTGGCAGGCACCGTCATCATAGACGAAGGCGCCATGCTGAAGGGCGATATTGCCATCACCAACGCGCAAAATGAAAATATCGCTGTGGACGAGCCGGATTTCGACATCGAAATCTAAGACCACACCGCTTCCCTTTGGCTGTTCTTCCCATGCCGCAAACACTAGTTTGCGGCATTTTTTTGCCGCATTCCCCACCATAGAAACCAAGCCTGCCCTCTTTCTATTCGGGTAGTTTACTTGTTTTAAGCGCATTTGCAACCTGGGTGCCAACATAGGATAGGCACCGCAAGATTTGCCAGATTCTTTCTGGATTTGTGCAAAAGGCGCTTCATTTGACTTTTTCTGTGTTTTGCAGTACATTCTGGGGGTAAGTGTTTCTTTTGGTATTTGTGTCCCAACCAAGCACACAAGGAAGGGGGATGGTTTTGGCGCGTTATCATTTTTTGCGGGGCAGACGCCTAGCACTGCCGGCCGTTTTGTCATGTATGCTTTTGGCGGGCTGCCAAGCGGCGGCCATCTCCTCTAGCGTAGCTTCTTCGTCTACAATGTCTCCTTCCTCCTCTTCTAGCGTTACTGCCCCCGCCAGTTCCACGGTGGTTTCCGGCGTGCCACTTCCCGCGCAAGGCTCTTCCTCTGCACTGGTGGGTACTCCCCCCGCGGCAGAACCCGCCACCTTACAGCTATCGGATTTTTCTGCCTACCTGGCGGGTAGCCCGGTTTTGGGGCCTTTGGACGTGGCATTTCAGCGCTTTTCCTTCCGGTTGAATGCCCTGGGCCACAAGCTAGACCCCCTGGCCCTCACCACCCAGCGCGGCATTGGCCTTGGGGCAAGCGTACAGCAGCTTCTGCCCCTCTATGGCGGCCTGCCGGTGGATATCCGCTCGCCGTCTGCCGGCGGCAACTGGGTTTCGGCCCGCTATGAGGATTTTGCCGGTTTTCTGGAGACAGGGGAGACCCCCGGCAACTATTACGCCGTATTTTTCCTCTATATGGTAGACGGCGCCCCGGTAGACCTGCCCACCGCGCAGGCCGCCATTGCAGAAAACGCCGCCGGGCGCAAGCGCACCATACACCGTTATGAGCTCATTTTTCACATACAGGAGGCCTTGGTTTCCGACATTCTCCTTTCCTTTAGCAACACCACACCGTTCGACCTGGGCAACCTGGCTGCCCCACAGCCCCTTTTGGATACCGACCCGCTCAAAGTACAGCTAAGCGGCCTGTTCACTTCGCCCGAAAGTTTCGGCCTGTACCTGGGGCTGCGCAACGGCTTCAACCAACCCTTAGTGGCGGTATGCACCGCCACCTTTGTGAGCGGAAAGGCCACACGGGACCCAGCGCTTCTCTACCAGCACATCCCGGCTTTTTCGTATGTGAATGCCCTGCTGGAAATACCAAATGATACCGCCCGTGCCGCCGAGGTGGAGAAAGTATACCTGGTTTCCTTCACCATAGAACTACGCACCGAGCAAGGCCGCACCGTTTACAACAGCGGCCCCCTCACGGCCAGTTTCAGCTACCCGGAGGATATTCCCCCTGCCTAGCCTGGCCGATGAATGAACTGCCTGGCAAAAGCCTTTTCTGGCGGCCACAGGGAAAAAATATAGCCCCAGGGTGCCGCCACACAGAAAGCGTATATCTTCCAAAAATCCAAGCCGCAAACCCTGTTTTGCGGCTATTTATTTGTCGTTATTCTTTTTATTTGGCCTTTTCGCTCACCATTAACGCCCATTTTAAAGAACCATTTTTGTGACATGACAACTGCCTTGCAAACAAAAAGATAGAGCCATTCCAAATAACATGGCTCTGTCTTTTTTCCTAAATTTTCCTAATTGGTTTTTCGCTTCTTTTGCCGGTATCGGCTAATCCACCGCCACAATCCAGCCCTTTTGGTCGGCCATTTTGCCATACTGGATACCGGTGAGGGTATCGTACAAACGGCCGGTGATGGGCCCGATATGCCCGTCGCCAATCTGCACATCTTGGTCTTTATAGCGAATTTCTTTCACCGGGCTTACCACCGCCGCGGTGCCTGTGCCAAACACCTCTTTTAATTTCCCGGCATGGGCGGCGGCAATCAAGTCATCAATGGCCAACTTTTCTTCCCGCACGCGGTAGCCCCAGTCTTTCAAAAGTTCTATGCAGCTCATCCGGGTGATGCCGGGCAGCACGGTACCATCGGTGGGGGCCGTCCAAATTTCATCGTTCAGCACAAAGAACACGTTCATGCTGCCCACTTCTTCCACATAGCGGCGCTCCACGCCATCCAGCCACAGCACCTGGCTAAAGCCCAGTTCGTGCGCTTTCATCTGCCCGGCCAGGCTGGCGGCGTAGTTGCCGCCGCATTTGATATACCCGGTGCCGCCGGGGGCGCTGCGGGTAAGGCTATCCTCCACAAAAATCTTCACGGGGTCCAGCCCTTCGGCGTAGTACGGCCCGCTTGGCGCGCAGATGATGAAGAAAATATACTGGTCGCTGGGTTTCACGCCCAGCACAGGCTCTGTGGCAATGGTGCAGGGGCGAATGTACAGGCTGGTGTTTTCGCTGTGGGGCACCCAGTCGGCATCCAAAGCCACCAGGGCCTTCACGGCCTGCACAAAATCTTCTTCGGGTATTTCGGGGATGCACAGGCGCTCATGGGTACTTATCATTCTCTGTGCGTTTTTTTCAGGGCGAAACAGCTGTACCTTACCATCGGCGCGGCGGTAGGCTTTCATGCCTTCAAAGCACTCCTGCGCGTAGTGGAACACCTGGCAGGCGGGGTCCATAGGGAAGGGGGCATAGGGCACAATTTGCGCGTCGTGCCAGCCCTGGCCCTTGTCGTATTGCATCATAAACATATGGTCTGTAAACACGCGGCCAAAGCCCAACTTGCCTTCGTCCAGCGGTTTCTCTTTCAGCTTATCCGCCTTTTTTATGGTGATTTCCATTTATTTTCCCCTCCAGCTTTTTTTCGGTCATTACCCTTTATTTTATCCCTATTAAGGCCGTATTGCAAGCCCTGGCGGGTTTCTACCCGCTTACCGCCCTGCAAAGACCGAATACCCGTGCTTGGCTTGCCCTGTTGCCTAAAAGGCTTTTATAATGGAAACATACCAAGGGAAAGTGCGAAGCCCGGCGCCAAGGAAGCACCCTGGCCCAAGGCAGCTTTTGTAGCGGCACAGTATAAATACGATGGTACAAATTTATATCCACAACAGGAAAGGGGGAATTGTGTTTGCAACTTAGCATTCAAATAGATAAAAAATACGAGGAAATTCTGGTGCAAATACTGGCGGGCGAGATGAACCAGGAGGTGGGGGAGATTGTGCAGCGGCTAGAAAACGCCCCTGCCAAAACCCTGGCGGGCTACCGGGAAGGCCAGGTGCAGCTGTTAAGCCCAGAGGATATTGTGCGCGTATACACAGAAAGCGAGCGCCTGTATGCCAAAACAAGCGCCGGGGTTTTTGGGTTAAAATTGCGGCTATATGAAGCCGAGCAGCGTTTGGATGCCGCCCATTTTGTGCGCATTTCCCAAAGTGAACTGGTGAACCTGGGGCAGATTGCCAGCCTGGATTTAAGCCTTTCCGGCACCATTCAAATGCGGCTTAAAAACGGGGACATCTGTTTTGTCTCCCGGCGGCAGGTGCCGTCTATTCGCAAAAAACTAGGCCTTTGAACCGCTTTGTAAAAAAACAAAATAAATAAGGAATAAATCGAAAATAATAAAGGAGAATTTACCAATGAAGAAAACAATTCTTTTGCGCTGTCTTCTGGGCTTTCCTCTCGGGGTGTTTATAGCGAATGGCCTTTCTCTTATTATCTCGGCTGTTTCTGGCAACTTTTTACCCACTTCGCCTTCTCTTGTAGCTTCCATGGGGGGGGCCTTGCCCGCA
>CAYYLW010000085.1:0-11504 GCA_964472465.1 uncultured Oscillospiraceae bacterium
ATGGCCGTGGAGATGGTGCCGGGGGTTGGGTAAAAATCCTGCACCTGCTCGGGGCGGATGTGGCTTTTGTGCAGCCACTCGGCCAGGCGGGCGGCGTCGCGCAGGGTGCTGCCCGGGTGGCTAGACATCAGGTAGGGCACCAGATACTGCTCTTTTCCCAGTTGCTTGCTCAGCGCATAAAACCGTTTGGCAAACCGCTCATACACCTCCACCGGGGGCTTGCCCATGGCGCGCAGCACCCCGGGGCTGCAATGCTCCGGCGCCACCTTGAGCTGGCCGGACACATGGTGGGCCACCAGCTCTTTGAAAAAGCTCTCGTCTTGGTCTGCCAGCAGGTAATCGAAACGGATGCCACTGCGGATGAACACCTTTTTCACGCCGGGCAAAGCCCGCAATTTACGCAAAATGGAAAGGTATTCCGCATGCCCCGCCTCCAGTTTTTTGCAGGGGGCGGGGGCCAGGCAGCGCTTGGCCCCGGGGCAAACGCCCTGCTGCAGTTGCCCTTTGCAGCTGGGCGCGCGGAAATTGGCCGTGGGGCCGCCCACATCGTGGATATAGCCTTTAAACTCCGGCATTTTGGTAAGACGTTGGGCCTCGCTCAGCACGCTTTCCTCGCTGCGGCTGGTTACCCGGCGGCCCTGGTGCAGGGTGATGGCGCAAAAATGGCAACCGCCAAAACAGCCCCGGTTGTGGGCGATGGAAAAGGCCACCTCTTCCAGGGCCGGTATGCCCCTTTCGTACATGGGGTGGGCATGGCGGGTGAAGGGCAGGGCGTACACCTCGTCCAGCTCCTGCCGGGAAAGCGGCTGGGCGGGCGGGTTTTGCACCAGGTATAGGGCCGTTTGCTTTTGCACCAAGGGCAGGGCGCTGGCGGGGTCTTGGTTGTCGTGCTGGATGCGGGCGGCCTTGGCGTAGGCGGTTTTATCCGCCTTAACCTTGGCAAAAGAGGCGCATTCCGCATAGCCGGCGGGCAGTTCTTCAAAGCCCCCCAGCCAGGCGGTGCCGGGAATATCGCGGATGGCGCGCAGTTCCTCCCCGGCGGCCAGGCGGGCGGCCAGCTCTTTCAGCGGGCGTTCCCCCATGCCAAAACACAAAAGGTCGGCCCCGCTGGTTTCCAGCAGGGAGGGGTATACCGCGTCGGCCCAGTAGTCATAGTGGGCAAAGCGCCGCAGGGAGGCCTCGATGCCCCCGATGACCACCGGCACGTCCGGGAACAGTTTTTTCAAGCACTGGGTATACACCTGCACGGCGCGGTCCGGCCTATGGCCGGTTTCCCCGCCGGGGCTGTATTCATCGAAACGGCGGCGGCGCTTGGCCACGGTATAGTGCGCCACCATGGAATCCACCACCCCGCCGCTTACCAAAAAGGCCAGCCGGGGCCTGCCAAATTCCAGCAGGCAGCGCGGCTGGTTCACATTCGGCTGGGGCAGAATGCCCACCCGGTAGCCCGCCGCCGCCAGCGTACGGCTAAGCAGCGCCGGGCCAAAGCTGGGGTGGTCCACATAGGCGTCTCCGCTTACGAACACAAAATCTACCCCATCCCAGCCGCGGGCCGTGGCCTCGGCCAAACTAACGGGCAAAAACACTTCACTCATTGTATAATTTCCCTAACATACGGCAAATGGCTAGCCTACACGATATTTTCCCCCAGCCAGATTTTTGGCATGGTGGTAAGGCAGCGGTTCCTCTATCTCGTCCTGTTTTTCTATCTTGGCTTCATACAGGCAGATTTCATTGAACACCGGGCCACCCCCGTCAATCGCTATTATTGATGCTCATCTCCAGCCACTGCTGGCGGCTGATGAGAACCTGCCGGGGCTTTGAGCCATCTGGCGGGCTTACGATGTGTAGCCGCTCCATCTCGTCTGTAATGCGCCCCGCGCGGGCATAGCCCAGCCGCAGGCGGCGCTGCAAGAAACTGGTGGAGATTTGCCCGGCTTCCAGCGCGGTTTCCACCGCCTGGATAAACACCGGGTCGTGCATCATGTCCTCGCCGCCTTCGCCGTCGTCCTCATCGCTCACCTCGGGCGCGGCGCGGCGTTCCATCTCCTCTATCATACCCTCGTCGTACTGCACTTCGCTGTTTTCCTTGATGTAGCGCAGCACCTCCGTAATCTCTTTGTCCTTCACATAGGTGCCCTGCACCCGCACGGGTTTTGGGGCCCCCACGGGCATAAACAACATGTCGCCCATGCCCAGCAGCTTTTCGGCGCCGCCGCCGTCCAAAATGGTGCGGCTATCCACCTGGCTGCTCACCGCAAAGGCGATGCGGCTGGGGATGTTGGCTTTGATCAGCCCGGTGATGACATCCACGCTGGGGCGCTGGGTGGCCACGATGAGATGCATGCCCGCGGCGCGGGCCTTTTGGGCAATGCGGCAGATATAGTCCTCCACCTGCTTGCCCGCCGTCATCATCAAATCGGCCAACTCGTCTATTACAATGGCGATGTAGGGAAGTTTTTCCAGTTCCCCCATCCGCTGGGCCAGCTTGTTGAAGGTGCGGATGTCCCGCACGTTGTTCTCGGCAAACAAGTGGTAGCGGCGCTCCATCTCGGCCACGGCGCTGCCCAGCGCCCCGGCGGCTTTGCGCGGCTCGGTCACCACCGGCATTAGCAGGTGGGGGATGCCGTTGTACTCGGCCAGTTCCACCACTTTGGGGTCGATGAGCAGCAGGCGCAAATCCTCGGGCCCGCTGCGGCAAAGAAAACTCATGATGGTGGCGTTCACACACACCGATTTGCCGCTGCCGGTGCTGCCCGCCACCAGCAGGTGGGGCATCTTGGTCAGGTCGGCCACCACGCTTTCGCCCGCAATGTCCATACCCAGGGCGATGGGCAGGGGGGAATCCGCCGTACGGAAAGCCTCGCTTTCCAAAATGCTGCGGATGGACACGGTGGTTTTGTTTTGGTTGGGCACCTCGATGCCCACGGCGGGCTTACCGGGGATGGGGGCTTCAATGCGCACCCCAGCGGCGGCCAAGTTCAGCGCAATATCGTCGGCCAAGCCTGTGATCTTGCTAATTTTCACCCCCGCCTGGGGCTGCACCTCATACCGGGTGACGCTGGGCCCGCGGGAAACGTCCAAAATACGGGTTTGCACCCCGAAGGAGCCCAGGGTGGAGACCAGCAAATCGGCTGTTTTCTTCATCTCCTCTTTTGCGCCGCTGTGGTTTTCGCTGCTGGCCGGGGCAAACAGTTCCAGTGGCGGGCGGCAATAAATGCCACCCTGCTCGCCCACTGGGCCCAGCGGAATTTCTGCCCGCCGGGCGCTGGCCTTTTCTGCCGCCGCCCGGTCTATCATCGCGTCCACCAGCGCGTCGGCAGGGGTGGCCACGGTTTGCACCGGGGGGGGCGTTTGCGCGGGCGGGGCCGGGGCCGCCGCAGGAGGAGCGGCCACGGCGGGGGGCGGCTCCGGGGACACCGCGGGCGCCTGCGTTAGGGGCGGGGCGGCGGGGGCCAGGCCGCTTTGCTGCGGCGGCGCGCCGAACAAATCAAACTCCGGGGCGTCCGGCGGGCCCAAATATTCAACCTCGGGCAGCGCACCGGGGGAAAGCTTCGTATCGATGCCGCCCAGCTTGCGGTAGGGGTCATCCTGGCCAAACAGCAGCATCCGGCTGGCCGGGGCGGGCTCCTCAAACACATCGGGCGCGGGGAACTTCCCAAACGGCAGAATGGGTTCGTCCTCTGGGAACCCGGTTTCGCCCAAGGGATTCAGCCCAAAGGTGCCCCCGGGGCCAATGCTCACTTCGTCGTGGTCGTTTAGCCCCTCTTCGCGGGCCAGGGCCGCCGGCCCCAGGTCAATATCCACCGCGCGCGCGCGGCGGCGGGCAGGCGGCATCAGGGCGGGCATGCTGGGGGGCGGGGGGGCTTTTTTGCGGCGGCCATGCGCGGCGGGCGCCGGGGCCTCCTCCCAGGGGGGGGCGTCCTCGTCCTCCTCCGTACGACCGCGGGGCCTTGGCATGCGCTGGGCCTGGCGGCCAATAAAGCGGCCTATGTCCCCCGGCGTCACGCTAAAAAACACCATCAGCGCCACCACAAAACCCAAAATCATCAGCGCGCGGGCCGCCGTGCGGCCAAACAGGCTCAGCAGGCTCCAGCCAAAAAACAGGCTGAGCAAACCGCCGGAAAACCAGCTTTGGCTGCCGCCCGCATGCAGGGCCTTGATGCACTCCCAAAAGCTGAGGCCGGTAAAATCCTGCTGGCCAAACACCAGCGCCAACCCTGAGAGCACCAGCATGAACACCACGCTGCGTATCACCCAGCCAAACAAGGGTTTTTGTAAGCTGACCAGCACCGCCCAGAAAATCACCAGCGGGCCCAGCACCCAGGCGGACACACCAAAGGTGCCAAACAGCAGGTTTTGGCGCATCCAGGCCCAGCCATTTTCCCCGGGTATCACGGCTTGCAGCAGCAAAAGCGCCCCCAGGCCAAAGAGCAAAATGCTCCAGCGGGGGTCTAAATCGGCTTTGGGGGGGCTGGCTTTGGGTTTCGCCTTTACACTTGGTTTACGCTTGCTTGTTGCCATTCTTTCCTCGCATCAAATTAAACTTTCCGGTTCTTTTACAGCACCCTGCCCAGCAGGGCGGCCACGCTGGAAGAAGCGCTTTGCGCCAGGGAGGATACACCCTGTGAGACAGAGGACACGGCGCTGGCCGCCCCCGCCGCACCAAAGGGGCCCACAAAATGCTCGATAATGCCCACAACCAACACAATGCCGCCCAGCACCAGGGTGTACCACGCAAAGATGATGAGTTTGTTGCTCACCACCAGCCAGCGCACCAGGCGGATGCAGATATAACCCACTACGGCGGCCGCAAGCATCCCCAGGAACAGGGGCAAAAAGCTCACGGTGATGCCCTGCTCGGCCGCGTCGCCAATTTCGGCCACCGCGCCGCCCAATATGGCGGGGATGGAGAGCAAAAAGGCAAAGCGCACCATCATTTCCTTTTTAAAGCCCAAAATCAGCCCCGTGCACAGTGTGGAGCCCGAACGCGATACCCCCGGCAGCACCGCCACGCCCTGCATCAGGCCAATGGCCAGCGCATGGCCGGGTTTCATCCGCTCTATGCCCGCCTTACCGGGCTTGATGCGGCAGGCCCCGAACAACAGCAGGGAGGTGAACAAAAAGCAAAAGCCCTCCACCACAATGTCTGCGTCGCCCGTGATATCCGCCACAAACCCCCGCAGCGGCAGTACCAGTAGCAGCGGCACCGTGGCAATCACCAGCATGTACAGCAGCTTGCGGTGGGGGTTTTGGGTTTTAAACGTAAAGTTGCGGCCCACTATTTCCTTCGCCATGCCGCCTATTTCTTTCAGCATTCCCCAGATATCCTCGTAGTAGGCCGCCACCACAGCCGCCAGGGTGCCCAGGTGCAGCATCAGGCCAAAAAACAGGCTTCCCTCGCCCGATTGCCCGGTAAAATGCTGAAATAGCACCAAATGCCCGCTGCTGGAGATGGGCAGAAACTCCGTGAGGCCCTGCAAAATCCCCTGTAAGATTGCGCTTAAAACGCTCATGCCGTATCCTCCGTCTCCCTCACTCTATCGGAAAGGCCGCGCCAGGGCGGCCACATTGCATAACTATTGTATAGTGTACCACATTTTATCGGTCCATGAAAGCCCCCGAAGCGGGAAAAGCACAAGATATTGTGTACCCTGCCTGCCTTTGGAAATGCCCACAGCCCGCCTTTGGCAAATTGACAAGCCCTTGTAAATAAAGTATAGTATTGAAGCATGAAGAATTGGATGCATACTGGGGGCCGGGCGGCCCAAAGCCTTGCCTGCCGCACTTTTCGCGGCCCCCCGCAAAGTTTTTTAGCGAATGGGAGTGCTGAAATTTGGGAAAGACCATGGCACAAAAAATCATTGCCGCACACCTGGTAGACGGGCAGGCCCTGCCCGGCGCCGAAGTAGGCCTGCGGATTGACCAAACCCTCACCCAGGATGCCACCGGCACGATGGCGTATCTGGAGTATGAAGCGATGGGCATCCCCCGGGTGAAAACCGAACTGAGCGTGGCCTATGTGGACCACAACACCCTACAAAGCGGCTTTATGAATGCCGATGACCACGCTTTTTTACGCACCATCGCAAGTAAAATTGGTGTGCGTTACGCCCGGCCCGGCTGCGGCATCTGCCACCAAGTACACCTGGAACGCTTTGCCGTGCCCGGCAAAACGCTGATAGGCTCCGACAGCCACACCCCCACGGCGGGCGGCATTGGCATGCTGGCCATGGGCAGCGGCGGGCTGGATGTGGCCGTGGCCATGGGCGGCGGGGCCTATTATATCCCCTACCCCAAATTTGTGCGCATCAACCTCACCGGCCAATTGCCCGCTTTTGTAAGCGCCAAAGACGTGATTTTGGAAGTGCTGCGCCTACTGAGCGTGAAAGGCGGGGTGGGCCGCATCATCGAGTATGCGGGCGAGGGCGTGAAAAGCCTAACGGTGCCGCAGCGCGCCACCATCACCAATATGGGCGCCGAACTGGGCGCCACCACCTCCCTCTTCCCCGCAGACGAAGCCACCCGGCGCTTTTTGGCCGCCCAGGGCCGCGAGGGGGACTACAGCGAACTTTCGGCCGACCCAGACGCCAACTATGACGAGGAATACAGCCTAAACCTTTCAGACCTTGTGCCCTTGGCCGCCTGCCCCCACAGCCCGGACGCCGTGAAGGAAATTGGCGCGCTGGGCGGTGTGAAGGTGGACCAGGTGTGCATCGGCAGTTGCACCAACTCCTCTTTGGCAGACCTAACCGCCGTGGCCGCCATTCTCAAGGGCAAAACGGTGGCCCCTTCGGTCAGTCTCACCATCTCTCCCGGCAGCCGCCAGGTGCTGGAGATGCTCAGCGCCAGCGGCGCTCTTTCAGACATTTTGGCCAGCGGTGCGCGGCTGTTGGAGTGCGCCTGCGGGCCCTGCATCGGCATGGGGCAAAGCCCCTCTTCCGGGGGTGTTTCCCTGCGCACCTTCAACCGCAACTTCGAGGGCCGCAGCGGCACCGCCGACGGCCAGGTGTATCTGGTAAGCCCCGAAACCGCGGCGGCCAGTGCACTCACCGGGCATATCACAGACCCCCGCAGCCTGCCCGCCATCCCGGCTTTTGAGATGCCGGCGGCTTTCACCATCAACGATAATATGATTGACCTGCCCGCCGGGGAAAGCGACTATGAGGGCGTGCAAATTCAGCGCGGGCCCAACATAAAGCCCCTGCCCGTGGCCCAGCCCCTGCCAGACGAACTGCGCCTGCCCGCTCTGCTGAAGGTGGGAGACAACATCACCACCGACCATATCATGCCCGCCGGGGCAAAAATACTGCCCTACCGCAGCAATATCCCCCACCTGTCCCAGTATTGCTTTGAGGCGGTGGACCCCGCCTTCCCCGAGCGCGCGAAGGCCAGTAAGGGCGGCGGTTACATCCTGGGCGGGGCCAACTACGGCCAGGGCTCCAGCCGCGAGCACGCGGCCTTGGTGCCGCTGTACCTGGGCATCCGTGCGGTGATTGTGCAAAGCTTTGCACGCATCCACAAGGCCAACTTGGTCAACGCGGGCCTCTTGCCGCTGGAATTTAAAACCCCCGCCGATTTAGACAAATTCCGCCAGGGCGACACCCTGGTGCTGAGCGGTATTCACGAGGGGCTGACAAGCGGCGTGGTCGCCTTGAAAAACGAGACAAACGGGGAAGCGGCAGAGCTGCTGTGCAGCATCTCCCCCCGCCAGGCGGCCATCATCAAAGCGGGCGGCCTGCTCAACTATACCCGCGAGCAAACTTCACAACACTAAGGCGGCTGCCCCAAAACGCCACCAACCCGAGGAGGAAAACCATGCTGAACCGAGAAGAAGCCCGGCAAAAACTGGACGCGATTTTGGACAAACAAAAACTGCGCGTGCAGCGGATGCTGGAGCAGAAAGATTTTGTGGACTATGCGGCGCTGGACAAGCTGATTATTGGCATTTGCGGCGGAGACGGCATTGGCCCGGTGATTACCAAAGCCAGCGAGGATGTGCTGCGCTTTTTGCTGCAAGACGAAGTGAAGGCCGGCAAGGTGGAGTTCCGCACCATCGACGGGCTGACCATTGAAAACCGCATTGCCGCCGGCCAGGCCATTCCCGGGAATGTGCTGGAAGAACTAAAAAAGTGTCATGTCATTTTGAAAGGCCCCACCACCACACCGGATGCCGCCTACAAGGGCCCCAACATTGAAAGCGCCAACGTGGCCATGCGCCGGGAGCTGGATTTGTTTGCCAACGTGCGCCCGGTGAAGGTGCCCGCCCAGGGCATTGACTGGACCTTTTTCCGCGAGAATACCGAGGGCGGCTACGCCGTGGGCAGCCTGGGCTTTGAGGCCGAGGACGGCATCAGCGTGGATTTCACCATCACCACCACCGAGGGCAGCCGCCGCATCGCCCAGTTGGCCTTCGATTTTGCCAAGAAGAACGGCAAAGACAAGGTGGCCGTGGTCACCAAAGCCAACGTAATCAAAGAGACCGACGGCAAGTTCCTGCGGGTATGCCAGGAGGTATCGAAAAATTACCCCGGCATCGCCTGCGAAAGCTGGTACGCCGATATCATGACCGCCAAGCTGGTGGACGAAAAGCGCCGCCGGGATTTCCAAGTGATGGTGCTGCCGAACCTGTATGGAGATATCATCACAGACGAAGCCGCCGAGTTCCAGGGCGGCGTGGGTACCGCCGGTAGCATGAACCTGGGCAAGCGCTACGCCATGTTTGAGGCCATCCACGGCTCGGCCCCCCGTATGGTAACCGAAGGGCGCGACAAATACGCCGACCCCGGCAGCATGCTACGGGCTACCGTACTGCTGCTACAGCACATCGGAAAACAGGAGGAGAGCCGCAAGCTGGAACGCGCGCTGGACATCTGCATGTTTGAGGAGAAAAAACTCTCCATCACCGGCCGCGACGGCGGCGCCACCACCGCCGAATTCAGCGCCTATGTGATGGAAACGGTTGCAAAGCTCTAAGGGAGGGCGAAATGGCAAACAAAGTACCTGTACCCGTCATCAAGCGCCTTCCCCGCTACCACCGCTATTTGGCCGATTTGCGCCGCGAGGGCGTTTCCACCGTTTCCTCCAGCGAGCTGGCCGGAATGCTGGGCACCACCGCCAGCCAGGTGCGGCAGGATTTCAACTGTTTTGGCGGTTTTGGCCAGCAGGGCATTGGCTACAATGTAGACGTGCTGTGCGAGGAACTGGGCAACCTGCTGATGGGCGGGAACGAACTCTCGGTGATTTTAATAGGCACCGGGCGGCTGGGCCGCACCATGAGCCACTTTTTGGCCACCGAAGCGCCGGGCTACAAGCTGGTGGGCTTCTTTGATAAAAGCCGCACCGAGATAGGCCTGACACTGGAGGGCCTGGCCATTCTGGATGTGGACAAACTGCCCGCCTTCTGCAAAGGCAACCGCGTGGATGTGGCCGTGCTGTGCATTCCCGAGGAGGAGGCCGCCATTTTGGCCCCCACCCTCAAACACCTGGGCGTGCGCGGCTTTTGGAATTTTAGCCAGTACGACCTAGCCCTGGGCGACGAGGTGGCCGTGGAAAACGTTCACCTGGGCGACAGCCTGATGAGCCTGGGGTTCCGTGTGCGGCACGGGCAAGGATAACAGTGTATCTCAAAAGTGAAATAGACGGAGGAAAGACACATGGCAGAGTTTAAATACGAAATTACCGACCGGATTGCGGTGCTGAGCGAAAACCCCAACGGCTGGAGCCGCCAGCTGAATATGGTGAGCTGGAACGACCGCGAGCCCAAATTTGACATCCGGGACTGGGCGCCCGACGGTAAAAAAATGGGCAAAGGCATCAGCCTTACCCACGATGAGTTGACCGTTTTGAAGGGCGTTTTGGAAGAGCTGGAACTGTAAATGGGATACAAAGAAAGCTATATCGCCACGTTTGAGGAAAACATCCACCGCGATGGCGCCGCCGAGCTGCTGGCCTGGATGCACGGCACCGATTTTTTCACCGCCCCCGCCTCCACCCGCTTTCACGGCGCCTGCGAGGCCGGGCTTGTGATGCACAGCCTAAACGTGTATGAGGTGTTGCGCAGCCGGTTTGGCGAGGCGGGCCCCAGCGCTGAAAGCCTGGCTATCTGCGGCCTTTTGCACGATTTGTGCAAGGCCAATTTCTACAAGGCTGGTTTCCGCAACGTGAAGGATGATGAGACAGGTGTGTGGAACAAGGTGCCCAGCTACAGCGTACAGGACGCTTTTCCCTATGGGCATGGGGAAAAAAGCGTCTTTCTCATCGAGCGGTTTTTGCGCCTAAAGCCTGCCGAGGCTGTGGCCATACGCTGGCATATGGGCGGCTTCGACGACGCCGTGCGGGGCGGTAGCTATGCCATCAGCGAAGCTTGGCGCAACTACCCCCTTGGGGTGATGCTGCACATAGCCGACCTGGAGGCCAGCTACCTGCTGGAAAAAGGCACCAGCAGCGTGAACAAGAAATAAGAACCAGGGCACCCGCTTTTTGAAAAAAGCGGGACCAAAAACTTTCATGCAAACCGCGCCTTGGCGCGGTTTGCTTTTTTAGGGAAAGAGACAAAAACTCCCCAAAATGGCTTCTTAAAGGTATTGGGATGGGCCAGGGCCGCGTGTTTTCACGGGCCACAGGCAAAAAGGCCCCTGCCAAATGACAGGGGGCCTTTTAAATCGTCTGGCTTGGGCCTATTCCTCGTCCACCACATCTTCGCGGTGGTTCAGCATGGTGAGAATGGCGTCAAAGTAGTCGTCATCGTTCGAGGCGGCCGGTTCGGGGGCTGCGGTGGGCTGGTTCTCCGCCGCAAAGGAGACGTTCATACCATAGCCCTTAGGCTGGGCGGCGGCGTTCTGCCCCACGTTGCTGGTGTCAAAACCCGTGGCCACCACGGTGATGCGCATGGCATCGGCCATGGTCTCGTCGAAGGTGGCGCCCCAGATGATGTTGGCATCGGGGTGGGCGGCGGTGGTGATACTGGTGGCGGCGGTTTCCACATCTTCCAGCGCCACATCGGGCGAAGCGGTGATGTTGATGATAACGCCCCGGGCCCCGGCAATGCTGGTTTCCAGCAGCGGGCTGGTAACGGCGGCGGTGGCGGCGTCCTGCGCCATGTTGCCACCGTGTGCCTCGCCCACTCCCATGTGGGCATAACCCGCGTCACGCATCACGTTACGCACATCGGCAAAATCCAGGTTGATGAAACTGGGGATATTCACCAGCGAGGAAATACTCTCCACGCCCTGGCGCAGCACATTATCGGCGGCGGCAAAGGCATTGGCCATGGTAATTTTTTCTTGGCTGATCAGTTTGAGACGCTCGTTCGGGATGACGATGAGACTGTCCACCCGCTCTAGCAGCGCGCGGATGCCCTCTTCGGCCTTGTTCATCTTCATCCGCCCTTCAAACGCAAAGGGTTTGGTGACGATGCCCACGGTTAAAATGCCCATCTCTTTGGCAATTTCGGCCACAACGGGGGCTGCCCCGGTGCCGGTGCCGCCGCCCATACCGGCGGT
>CAYYLW010000086.1:0-11375 GCA_964472465.1 uncultured Oscillospiraceae bacterium
GTACTGCTTGTTGGCGGGCTGCGGAACCCACATAGAGCTGACGGCCCAAGCCCACAGCGAACTCTACATTCAAAAAACATTGAATATGAATGCGTTTGCGGCGGTGATGTACACCCCAAAGACCGTGCAGGTGCAGCACGCCGGGGCCAACGGAGAGCTGATGGGCTGCATGAAGCGGGACATCAAAACCTATTTTGATTATGAAAACGCGCCTTTTTCCAACATGGTGCTGGGGGAGGTGCTGAACCATCCTGGGCGCTGGTCTTCTTACCCGCCGCACCATCACCCCCAACCGGAGGTGTACTTCTACCGTTTCGATCATCCCCAGGGGTTTGGCGCAGGCTTTGCCAACGGGGAGATTTACAAAACTGGGCACAACGGCCTTGCGGTTATCACCAGCGGCTTTCACTCTCAGGTAGCCGCGCCGGGTTATGCCATGTGCTACGCCTGGGGCATTCGCCATTTGGAGGGAAACCCCTGGGAGAAAACACGGATAGACGATGAGGAACATGCCTGGCTGTGGAAGCCGGATGCGAACGAACACATTTTCCGGGGCTAATGCAGCCGGATGGCAGAAGGGAGCAAGCGATGAAAGCAGAACGTCTGACAATGGCGCAGGCGCTGGTGCGTTTTCTGGAAAACCAGTACATTGAGGTGGACGGTGCCCAGCAGCGCTTTGTACGTGGGGTGTTCATCATACCCGGCCATGGTAATGTGGTAGGCCTGGGCCAGGCCCTAAGCCAAGAGGGAAAGAACCTGGAAATTTATCAGGGCAAAAACGAGCAGGGGATGGCCCAGACGGCGGTTGCCTTTGCCAAACAGATGAAACGCAAGCAAATTTTTGCGGTAACCTCCTCGGTAGGGCCGGGTGCGGCCAACATGGTTACTGCTGCCGCCACCGCCACGGCCAACAACATTCCGGTACTTTTGCTGCCCGGCGATGTATACGCCTGCCGCCAGCCCGACCCTGTTTTGCAGCAGGTGGAGCAGCCCCACGAACTAGGCATTTCTACCAATGATGCTTTTCGGCCTGTGTGCCGGTATTGGGACAGGGTGGTGCGCCCCGAACAGCTGATGAGCGCTTTGCTCTCGGCTTTCCGGGTGCTTACAGACCCGGCCAACACCGGGGCGGTGTGCGTGGCCATGCCCCAAGATGTGGAGGGCGAAGCCTATGACTACCCGGAGATTTTTTTTGCAAAGCGGGTGTGGCGGCTGGAGCGCCGCCCTGCCACCGTGGCCGCCCTGCGGGATGCGGAGGAGGCCATCCGCGCGGCCAAGCGGCCCCTGCTCATTTGCGGCGGCGGCGTGCGGTATTCAGAAGCGCATGCGGAGTTTTTGCGGTTTGCTGAAACACTGGGCATTCCCTTTGGGGAAACCCAAGCGGGTAAATCTGCGGTGGCGTGGAACCACCCCTTAAACCTGGGCGGCATCGGCGTTACAGGCTGCTCAGCCGCAAACGAAATTGCCAAAGAGGCAGACCTTGTGATTGGCGTGGGCACCCGCTACACCGATTTTACAACGGCCTCAAAGTGGCTGTTCAGCCAGAACTGCCGCTTCGTCAACATCAACGTTTCGGAATTTCAGGCACTGAAACTGGAGGCAGTTCCCGTGGTGGCCGATGCGAAAGAGGCGTTGCCCCGGCTGGCAAAACGGCTGGCGGGATACCGTCCGTGTTACAGCAACGAAATTGAAAACGCAAAAAAAGCCTGGCAGCAGGAGCTGGACAGGCTGGTTTCCCTGACGATGGAAGAGGGGGAGGACTGGCGGCCGCTTATCAACGATGCCAACGCGGCATCGGCCAAATCGTTTGCCAAAGATTTGAACGCCCGGCTTACCCAAACGGAGGTTTTGGGCGCGATTAATGCCATGACCGAACTGGAGGACGTGGCCATTGGGTCTTCGGGTTCACTGCCGGGAGACATGCAGCGGATGTGGCGCCCGCGCGCGGCCGACACCTACAATATGGAATATGGATACTCCGCGATGGGGTATGAGGTGGCGGGTGCTTTGGGTGTGAAACTGGCCATTGGCGAAGAGCGTGAGGTCTACTGCTTCTGTGGAGACGGAAGCTTCAACATGATGCACGGGGAACTGATAACCGCCGCGCAGGAGGGCAAAAAAATCAATATCTGCCTGTTTGATAACGCCAGCTATGGGTGCATCAACAACCTGCAGGTGGGCCACGGCAATGAAACCCTGTGCACCGAGATGCGTTACCGTACCGAAAAGGGCTTGTGCGGGGCGTTTATGGACGTGAACTATGCCCAGGTGGCCGAAGCGTATGGATGCAAAGGCTACCAAGTGCGCACCATGCAGGAGCTGAAAGCCGCTTTTGAGGACGCAAAACAGATTAAAGACCGCCCGGTGTTGTTTGACATTAAGGTGCTGCCCAAAACCATGACCGATGGCTACGGTTCCTGGTGGCGGGTGGGAGATACCGAAGTGGCCCTGCGGGAGGCAAATCTAGAGGCATACAGAGATACCCAGGCTCATTTACAGGACGCCAGAAAATATTGATGCCCGGCGGGTGGCAGATGCCGCCCCCAAGAAGGAGAAACAGCATGGAGCAAGCTTTGAAAATTGGCATTGTGGGCTGCGGCGCCATTGGGCGCGACCATTGCCGCAGAATTATTGAAACAGTACCGGGCGCCACTGTTGTGGCCGTTAGCGACTATATGGCCGCCGCCGCCGATGAAACCGCCGCGGCCTTCGGTATTCGCAGCTTTGGCAACGACTGTGACGGAATGATTCGGGACGATGAGGTGGAGGCGGTGGTTATCACCTCTGTTGACGAAACCCACCATGACTATGTGATGAAGACCCTGGCTGCCGGGAAATGGTGTTTTTGCGAAAAACCCCTTGCCCAAAATGCCAAAGACTGCGAGGAAATTATTGCCAAGGAGACACAGCTTGGCAAACGGTTGTTGCAGGTTGGCTTTATGCGCCGGTACGACCGCGGCTATGCCGAAATGAAGCGCATCATCGATTCGGGCGAAATTGGCCGGCCTTTGCTCATAAAAGCCTGTCACCGCAATGTCTCGCAGGGGCCGGGCTTTAAAACCGAAAACGGCATCACCAACGTGGCCATTCACGAGCTGGATATCTGCCGCTGGCTGTTGGATGATGAGTATGAGGATGCCCAGGCGGTGAGGGTGCGTCAATCGGCCAATTCTGACAAAGGCTACGACAACCCCCAGGTGGTTTTGCTGCGCACCCAAAAAGGTTGCTTTATTGATGTGGAGGTGCAGGTGGCCGACGGATACGGCTATGACATCCAATGCGAGGTGGTTTGCGAGAACGGAACCGTAAAACTGCCTGACCCCTATGCCGTGGTGCGCCGCAGCCGCCCCTGTGGCATCTCTCCCTCAGAGTCAATGCCTATCATGACCGACTGGAAAGAACGCTTTATTGAAGCCTACGACATAGAGCTTTGCTGCTGGGTGCAAAGCGTTCACGCAGGGGCGTTGGAAGGCCCTTCCGCCTGGGATGGCTATGTGGCCTGTGTGGCGGGGGACGCACTAAATGCCTCGCGCGGAAGTTTACAGTTTTACAAGGTGAACACCATGGAAAAACCGGCCTTATACAAATAAAAAAACAGCTTGCCGCTGGGCGTAAAAATGCCCGGCAAAACACGGGGTGTGATTTGCCGGGCACCTATGCTACAGCTGCCACAGGTTGAGGTGGTACTCTTTGCAGAACTCAATATATCCGGCGGGAATGCCTTTGTTGGTAATCAAACCGGCCATATCTCGCAAATTGCCATAACTCATCAGGTTGGATTCATCAAATTTGCTGGCATCGGCCAGAAGGTAACTGCTGCGGCATTGCTCTATGGCGGTTCGCTTGATCTCATACTCCAAAAAGTTCGATACATTCAGCCGGCCGTCGGCCGTGATGCCGGTGGTGGCCATAAATGCCTTTGTGGGCTGATATTTGCGCAGTTCGCTGTAGGTGCTGGTATCTTTTAAAGAGTTGGTGCGCCGGTCCAGTGTGCCGGGCATCACAATTAGGTTCAGGTTGGTTTTGTCGTAGATATTGGAAATAATGTACATGTTTGTAGTGATAATTGTGATGCCGGTTTTGCCGTATAGAAATTCGGGTATCAGCATGGTGGTGGTGCCATTGTCTACATAGATGATGTCGTTATCGGCCACAAGCTCCGCCGCCTTTTTGGCAATGGCGCGTTTGCTTTCCGAATGCTGGGTAGAGCGAATGTCGAAAAGGGCCACTTCGCGTTTTTTGCAGGTGCGCACCCCGCCATACACCTTTTCAACGGCGCCAATATCCACAAGATGGGCAATATCAGTGCGGATGGTGTTGATGGAAACCTTAAACTCCTGTCGCAACTCCTCCATCGTCATGCTTTGGCGCAGCGCAATCAACTTTTCCATTTGCATCTGCCGAGATTCCTTCATGGAGCCCGCCTGCCTTCCTTTTTTATCAACTTCTGCGAAGAACTTGATGCAGTTGTTGTTATATTTGATTATATCATTTGTCAATTTGGTGTCAACTTTGCTTACAAGTAGTAATTTACAATCAAGTTAACCACAATATACCACTTTTATTAGTAACTATATTGACAATTCACCAATATAAAAGTATAATCAGTGGTGATTATTACGGAAAAATATCAAATAATGGAAAACTGAACGGTCTTTTAGGAAATTGATGAATTTTTAAAAACGTGAAAATTTTATCAAAGAGATAAAGGAGAGTATCGTATGCAGAAAGTTAAGGTGGGTATTGCTGGATATGGCACCATTGGCCAGCGGCTGGCGGATGGTGTAGCCATGCAAGAGGATATGGAACTGGTTGGCGTAGCCGATTTGGCCCCCACCCTCTCCCTACGGGCACTGCGCGAAAAAGGGATGATGGGCGTAAACGGCGTTCAGTATGATTTGTATCTGGTTACCGGGGCGGATGAGGCGGCGTTTGCCGCTTTGGATATCCCTGTGGCAGGCAGTTTTGAAGACCTGCTGGGGAAGGTGGATGTGATGCTGGACTCGGCCCCCGCGGGCATTGGAGCCAAGAACAAAGAGCTGTATGAAAAATATGGCGTGAAGGCCATTTTCCAGGGTGGCGAAAAAAACAGCGTGGCCGATGTGTTTTTCCACGGGTACGCAAATTATGAGGCGGGACTTGGGCAGAAGTACCTAAAGCTTACCTCCTGCAACACCACCGGCCTCATTCGCGCGGTAGATTGCCTGGACCGCAGTTTTGGTATTGAGCGGGTGGCCATTACCATTGTGCGCCGTGTGGCCGACCCCGGCGATTACCACCGCGGGCTTACAAACGCGTTGCAGATGGACAAGGCGCCCTCCCATCAAGCGGTGGATTTGATGACCATCATGCCCCATGTGGAAGCCACGGGCATTCTGGTGCACACCCCGGTAACACACGGCCACATCATCACGGTTTTGACCAGCGCCAAAGACGGCAAAAAACTGACCAAAGACGAAGTCTTGCAGGCGTTTAAAAAACACCCCCGCATCCGGGTTGTCAGCCTAGATCAAGGCTTCCTGGGAAATGCCTCCTTTTTTAAATATGCACGTGACCTTGGCAACCGCCGGGGCGACCTATATGAGATTGGACTGTGGGAAGATTCCATTGTGGAGACCGGCAATGATATTATGTTTGCCATCAACATTCCGCAGGAGTCTGTCACCATTCCGGAGACCATCGACGGCATTCGTGCCGTAATGGGGCTACAAAGTAGCTGCGAAGCGGGCACGGCCGCCACAAACAAATATCTGGGTATAGGCGGCTTCTAAATATCCGGGAAATCTGCGGGGGAATAGTTTGGTTCCCCCGCGCTTTCGACTTTACCAGGGAGGTGGCGTTATGCGGTTTGGCATCAACACCATAGATGATTTTGAAGTGCGGGGAAAAACCGTTCTCTGCCGGGTGGATATCAACCAGGCGGTGGACAAAGAGACTGACACCCTGAAAGGCATTGCCCGGATAGAAGCCTGCGTTCCCACCCTGCGGGAACTGGCCGATAAGGGCGCGCGGCTGGTGATATTGGCCCACCAGGGCAGCGACATTGAGTACCAAAACTTTTACTGCACACGGCCCCACGCTAAGGTTTTGGCCCGGCTTTTGGGGCGGCCTGTACAGTGGATAGACGACGTGTGCGGCCCGGCGGCCCGGCAGATGATAAGGGAACTTCAAGACGGCGAGATTTTGCTTTTGGACAATGTGCGCTTTGCCTCTGAAGAACAAACCCTGTTTGAACAAAAGCTGAAACTGAGCCACGAGCAGATGGCGAAAACTCAGGTGGTGGAAAAGCTGGCTCCCCTGGGGGATTTGTATGTTTGCGACGCCTTTGCGGCCGCTCACCGCGCCCAGCCCTCCCTCTGCGGTTTTGTGGAACGGTTGCCTTCGGCCATGGGGCGCTTGTTTGAACAAGAATATTGTGTTATTTCCCAGATGATGGAGAAACCGGAGCAGCCCTGCACCTTTGTGCTGGGCGGGGCCAAAATTGCAGACGCCTTTTTGATGGCCGAAACGGTGCTGAAAAATGGCGTTGCCAGCCGCATCATCACCGGCGGGCTGGTGGGAAACATTTTGCTGGCGGCCAAAGGCGAGGAGATTGGGCAGGGTAGCCTGGATTTCATCCACCGCTCAAACTATGGAGAATGCATTGAGATTGCCAAAGCTTTATACAGCCGATACCAAGACCGGTTTGAACTGCCGGTGGACCTTGGCTATGTTGAAGACGGGGTGCGCAAAGAGTGCAAACTGGGAAGCGTGCCTCCGGGCATCAGCGCGGTAGATATAGGCTCTAAAACAGCCGCGCACTACCGGGATATTCTTCTGGTCAGTAAAACCGTTTTTGTCAACGGCCCCATGGGAGTGTTCGAGCAACCCGCTTCCGAGCTGGGCACAAAAGTGGTGTGGGACGCTCTGGCCGAAACCGGAGCCTATACCGTGGTGGGTGGTGGAGATTCGGTTGTGGCAACAACAAAATATGGACACAGCAAAGATGTTTCCTACATCTGTACCGGTGGTGGCGCGCTTATCCGCTTCCTCACCGGAGAGGAACTGCCCGTGGTGAAGGCCCTGCGGCACGGCACCCAAAAATTTGGCAGGGAGAAAAACCAATGAGGCTGGAATTTGGGTATGGGCAGGGCGTGCAAACGGTGGAGCTGCCCCGGGAAAACCTGATAGATGTGCTTTTGGCAAACCAGATGCACCACGAAAGGCTGGGGGAAGAGGCGGTGCGCTATGCCCTGGAAAATCCCATAGGCGCACCGCGGCTGCGGGAACTGGTGAAGCCCGGCCAGAAGATAGCCATTGTCACCAGCGATATCTCCCGCCCGTTGCCCAGTTACCAGTTGTTGCCCGCCCTGTTGGATGAATTATACGCCGCGGGCTGCGCGGCTGAGGACATTACCCTGGTGTTTGGGCTGGGGGTACACCGCAGGCAAACCGAAGAGGAAAAACGGAAACTGGCGGGGGAACGCGCCTACCGGGAACTGCGCTGTGTAGACAGCGACAGCGAGGATTGCATACATATGGGTGACACCCCCAGCGGCACCCCGGTGGATGTGACCCGCTGTGTGGCCGAGGCCGATTTTCGCATCTGTCTTGGCAATGTGGAATTCCACTATTTTGCGGGCTACTCCGGCGGGGCCAAAGCCATTATGCCAGGCGTTTCCAATGCGCGGGCCATTCAGGCCAACCACAGAATGATGGTTTCGCAGGAGGCCTGCGCGGGCAGGCTGGAAGGCAACCCCATTCGGAAAGATATAGAACAGGCTGGGGAAATTTGCGGCATCCACTATATTTTGAACGTGGTGCTGGACGAACACAAGCAGATTGTATATGCCGTGGCGGGTGACAGCGTGAAAGCACACCGCACAGCCTGCGCCTACCTGGATAAAATGTACCGCAAACCCATCCCCCAGCGGGCTGATATTGTGCTGGTTTCGCAAGGGGGGGCACCCAAGGATGCAAACCTTTACCAAACCCAGAAAGCGCTGGATAACGCCAAGTACGCAGTAAAACCTGGGGGCACCATTATTTTGATAGGTGCCTGCAACGAGGGGCTGGGCAGCGCTAAATTTGAGGAATGGCTTACGGGTTCACCCAGCGCCGCATATATGGTGGAACGAATAGGCAAAGACTTCCAATTGGGTGGCCATAAGGCGGCGGCTATTGGCATGGTGCTGGCCTACGCCTCTATTGATTTGGTTTCGGAGATGGAGGACGAGTTTGTAAAAAGCATCTTCCTCACCCCACGCCCTTCGGCCCAGGCGGCCCTGGACGCCGCTTTTACCCGCTATGGTTCACAGGCCAAGGTGCTGGCCATGCCCTTTGGCGGCGCCACCCTGCCCATACCTGAAAAATAACTTGGTTTTTCAACACAGAAAGGAGCGTTTTGATGGATTACGCAAAAGAGTCTCTGCGCTTGCACGATGAATGGAAAGGAAAACTGGAAATATCGGCCACCGTTCCGGTATCCACCAAAGAGGATCTCTCTTTGGCATATACTCCCGGTGTGGCAGAGCCATGCCTAGAGATAAAAAAGGATATAAATAGAAGCTATGACCTTACCCTGCGCCACAACCTTTGTGCGGTAATAACCGATGGCACGGCAGTTCTGGGCCTTGGCGACATTGGCCCGGAGGCGGGAATGCCCGTGATGGAGGGAAAATGTGTGCTATTTAAAGCTTTTGCCAACGTGGATGCATTTCCCCTGTGCGTGCGCACCCAGGATGTGGACGCGTTTGTGGAGGCTGTTTACCAGATTTCCGGTTCTTTCGGGGGCATCAACCTAGAGGATATCTCTGCCCCCCGCTGCTTTGAGATTGAGCGTAAACTGAAAGAGCGCTGCGACATACCCATTTTCCACGACGACCAGCACGGCACGGCTGTGGTAACACTGGCGGGCCTTACGAATGCACTGAAACTGGTGAACAAGAAAAAGGAAGATGTGAAGGTGGTGATGTCCGGCGCGGGGGCCGCCGCGGTTGCCATCACCAAACTGATGCTGAGCGCGGGCTACCGGGACATTACCATCTGCGACAGAAAGGGAGCCATCTGCGAAAGCAGAACAGACCTGAACGACATTAAGCGGGAAATGGCCAAAATAACCAACCTGCAAAATAAAAATGGCAACCTGGCCGATATGTTGGCAGGCGCCGATGTGTTCATTGGGGTTTCGGCCCCTGGCACGGTGAGCGTGGAGATGGTGAAAAGCATGAACCCCGACCCCGTGATTTTTGCCTGTGCCAACCCTACCCCGGAAATTTTCCCCGAAGACGCCAAATTGGGCGGGGCCAAGGTGATTGCCACCGGCCGTAGCGATTTTGCCAACCAGATCAACAATGTGCTGGCTTTCCCCGGCATCTTCCGCGGCACCTTCGACGTGCGCGCGTCCGACATCAACGAAGAGATGAAAATGGCCGCCGCCGAGGCTTTGGCTAACCTGATTTCGCCCGAAGAACTCAGCGTTGACTATATCATTCCCGCCGCTTTCGACAAGCGCGTTTGCCCTGCCGTGGCAACGGCCGTGGCAGAGGCGGCGAGAAAAACCGGCGTGGCCAGAATTTGAACGGAGGGATGACTTTTGGCAACAGACCAGATGAACGAGCTGCGGGCTTTTGCCCTGCAAATTCGCATAGCCACAGTGGAATGCATTCAGTCGCGCGGGTTTGGCCATATGGGGGGCAGCCTTTCGGTGGCCGACGCACTGGCGGTGCTGTATGGCGGCGTGATGAAGATAAACCCGGCAGACCCACAGTGGAGCGAACGGGATAAGCTGGTGTGTTCCAAAGGGCATGCCGGCCCAGCCGTGTATGCCGCCTTGGCGCTAAAGGGTTACTTCCAAAAAGAGCTACTGCTTACCCTAAACCAGCCCGGCACCTCTCTGCCCAGCCACTGCGACAGGAGCAAGACCCCCGGCGTGGACATGACCACCGGCTCTTTGGGCCAGGGTACCTCACTGGCTGTGGGCCAGGCCTTGGGTGACAAGCTGAAAAGGCGCAATTGCCGCACCTATTTAATTGTGGGTGACGGCGAGATTGACGAAGGGCAGGTGTGGGAAGCCGCCATGTTTACTGCGGCCAAAAAGCTCACCAACCTGGTTTGGATGGTGGACTGGAACAAAAAACAGCTAGACGGCTACACGGCGGATGTGTTGAACACCTTCGACCTGGAAAAAAAGTTTGACGCTTTTGGTTTTGACGCCTGCACCATAGATGGAAACGATGTGGAACGGCTGTACGGGGCCCTTACAAAACCAGCGGCCGAAAAGCCCCTTGCCATCATTTTGAACACGGTAAAGGGAAAAGGGGTGCATGAGGTAGAGGAGACCCTATCCAACCACAGCCTGGCACCGCCGCCGGAAAAATTTGACCAGTGGCTGGAAGTGCTGCGGGGCGAGCTCCGGGCGTTAGAGGGGGGTGGCTTGGAATGAACATTGTGTATAACGGAGAACAAGATACCCGGCTGTTCAAAGACGTGCTGGGTAGCCTCATTCAGAAGATGCTGGAAGAGGATGAGGATGTTGTTTACCTCGATGCGGATTTGATGAGTTGCATCGGCACGGCAAAGCTGCCCGCCCTTACAGACCGTGCCATCAACTGCGGCATTGCCGAGGCAAATATGATGGGAATTGCCTGTGGTCTAAGCGCCGCGGGGTTTAAGCCAATTCTGCACACCTTCGGCTCCTTTGCTTCCCGCCGCTGTTTTGACCAAGCCTTTATCTCTGCTGGTTATGCCAAAAACCCGGTTACGGTCATCGGCACAGACCCCGGCATCACCGCCACGTTTAACGGGGGCACCCACATGCCGTTCGAGGATGTGGCCCTTTACCGCGCCATTCCGGGGGCCATCATTGCGGATGTGACCGATGTTCCCATGCTGACGGCCCTGTTGGAACAGGCCAAAGACTGGCCGGGTTTGAAATATTTCCGTGTGCCCAGGAAAGAATCTTACATGGTTTACCCCGAAGGTACCCGGTTCCAGCCGGGGAAAGGTATTGTGCTGCGCGAGGGCAGTGATGTTGTGCTCATTGCCTGCGGCATCATGGTGCACGAGGCCTTGCAGGCAGCCTTGCGGCTGGAGATAGAGGGCATTTCCGCCGCAGTGATTGACATATGTACTATCAAGCCGCTGGATGCCTCGCTGGTAAAAAGCTATGCCGCCAAAACCGGCAGTGTGGTGGTGGCCGAAAACCACAACAAAATAGGGGGCCTGTACTCGGCTGTGAAAGAGGCCTTGGAGGGCGAGGCAAAGGTGGGATGTGTGGCCGTGGAAGACGAGTTTGGCGAGGTGGGCCCGCAGGACTACCTGCGCACACGCTTTGCCCTTACCGATGAACACATTGTACAGGTAGCCAAGGAGACCCTGGCCAGAGCGCGTGGCTA
>CAYYLW010000087.1:0-11316 GCA_964472465.1 uncultured Oscillospiraceae bacterium
TTGCGAAATCCATACCATTCACCTGTCCTTTCAAATATCTATGTGTCTATACTCCCTTTTGAGAGTTCTTGAAACAACAAAGTATCATTTAAAACGGAGTTCATGCGTTTTACATGATGAAACTATACGAGGTAAGGGTTGTGCATTCCCTTTTCTTGTTTTGCCATTTACCTGGTGGAATATACCTTATACATCTGTGGAAGCATCCATATAATTATACAGGGTATATTTCGAAATATCGTAATGTTGGGAGATTTTATCCCCCGCTTTTTTAATCAGGAAAGCGCCTTTCTGGTTTAGGTATTGAATGGCGTGAATTTTGTCCTCTTTGCTCATCATGGCGACAGGTTTTGCAATCTTTTCATCGGCCTCCCGGATGAGTTGCTCCAGCAGGTCGCTGACGTTGGACACGATGGCGGCGCCGGGTTCTTTTTCGCCCTCGGGAAGTTCGTAGCTTACGATGTTCCCCAGGGTGTGCCGTGCCATCACCAGGTCGGTCACGTCGTAGTTTATCCCAAATAGGCCAATGGGGTGTCCTGTTTCGTCTTTTAGGTAGATGGAGCTGGATTTGATAAGCCGACCATCCTTTGTGTGGGCGGGGTAGCCCAGCATATTTTGAGGATGGGCCTGCCCACTATTGAGGGTTTGCAGTACCACTTCAGAAGCGCCGTCGCCCACGTGGCGGCCAGTAACATGGCCGTTCTCTATGGCCACAATGGTATTTTCAAAGCCCTTGCTGAAATCGTGGATGGTTACCTCACAGTTTTGGCCAAACAGGGTGGTAATACCCTGGGCCACTTCCTCCAAAAAAGCCTGCTGTTCCCGCACTGTCATTGTGTTGCCACTCCTTCCGGGAAGGGGACATATCCCCTTGCAAGCGGTCTACCTAAGATAACTATATCACGCCCCTCTCAAAAATCAACATTTTTTTAGCCAAAATAAAAATTTTTTAGCATTTATGGAACAGTGCACATAAAAAGGTGCTTTCCTTTGTAAATAACCACCAAACCACGGGGCCGAAATGGGGCCGGAAACCGGGCGGCAAACCCGGTGAATGCGGTGTGGTGAAGGGATTAAGAGCCGGGGGAGGGCTGGGTTTGCAACGTTTCCAAACGTGCCAAATCCTCCGGCAGATCGATATCCATCAGGGGAAGAGCGCTAGACAGCGGAAGCCGTATCACCGCTTCGGGGTGCCGCCGCAAAATATCCCGCGCATGCTCACCGGGCGCTAGGCTGGCCAGCTCTTCTTTGTAGATGGAAGAAAAAAGAACCGGGCTACCGGGGCGCCCCGCAAAGCTGGGCTGAATAATCAGGCCTGGGCTGCGCGCGGCCAGGATAAGCCGCAGGGTGTCCAGGTCCAAAAGGGGCTGGTCGGCCTGGGCGAAGAGCAGGTAATCGGCCCCCGAGGCACAAGCCCCCAGGCGTACGCTTTGCCTCATGCCGTTTTCGGGGCAGGGGTTATCCAGCAGTGTCACCGGGAACTGTGCGGCCAACTGCCGCACTTCTGGCGCGGCGGTGGTGACGTACACTTGCCCAAACAGCCCGCTACTACACAATAGCCGTAGCGGGTGCACAAGAAGGGGGCTGCCCAGGAATGGAGCCAACAATTTGTTTTGGCTGCCAAAACGACGGGAAAAACCAGAGGCCATCAAAATGGCGTCCACACTGCCTTTTTCACCGCTCATGCCGCCATCTCCTCCCTTGCTGGGCCGCCGAAGAAAAAACATAAGGCCATTATCCACTATACGGTACAGAAGGCGGGGAAGTCAATTAAAAAATAGGCAGGATGCAGAAGAAATAAAACCCCCCCGTACCACCCTATTTTCAAGGGGTGTGCGGGGGTAATAGGGGACGAAAGGGCCCATGGGTTTTGCGCCAGCAGTGTCGCCTGTGGGGTGAAAAAGCGGGGGATGCCCACCCTTTTTGGCGAAGCCAAGGCCCGTGGGCCGGGGCAGGCGCCTGCCTTAGCGCAAGGCGGGCTTGCCAGCCCGTATCATCACCAGTTCAGCGGCGATGGAAAGGGCCACTTCGGCCGGGGTCTCCCCCCCAATGGGCAGACCGATGGGGGTGCGTATCCGCCCCAGTTCCTGGTGGCAGAATCCCTTTTCTGTCATCAGGCGGTTGCGGATGCCCTCGGCCTTTTTGTGGCTGCCCAGCATGCCAATGTACAAAGCCGGGGTGTGGAGGGCTTCGGCCAGCACCAGAAAATCGCTGGTGGGCGAGGCGGTCATCACGGCCACGTAGTCCCGCCCGGTGATGGATATCTGGCGGAAAATTTCTGAGTATGGCTGGCAGAGGATGGCTTGCGCCTGCGGAAAAAACTGCTGGTTGGCCAGCTCGGCCCGGTCATCCGCCAGCACGCAGCCAAATTCCAGTTCGGCCAAAAGGGGGACCAGTTTTTGGGCCACATGGCCGCTGCCAAACACAAAAACGCGGCCTTGCCGGGCCATGGGCAAGGAGATGATTAGGCTGCTGTTCCCACTGTGGAGCACCGGCTTTTCCAGCAGCAGGGGGGCCAGGGAACCGTCATAACCGGCCAAAAAACCCGGTTTGCCGGCCAGTACCCCTTGGTGGTTGAGTAAGGCAAGGTCTGCCTGCCCGTCTTTGGCCAGGCAGATGAGCAGCCAGCAGCTTGCGGGCAGGGTGCGGCGAAGCGCATCTAAAACCTCGCGGTGCAAGGGGGATTGCCCAGAGAGTGCCGCGAAAAGAATATGTACTTCCCCGGTATAGTAATCCTGCCGCTGGGCCATTTCTCCCCCCAGAGAGAAGGCCTGCACAAAGCTGCGTTTGTTTTCCAGGGTCTGCTGGGCCACTTGACGGGCCTCAAGTTCCACGCTGCCGCCGCCCACCGTGCCGATGAAGCTACCGTCTTCCAGCAGCAGCATGGCCGCGCCGGGGCTGCGCGGGGTGCTGCCGTGTTGCCGCACAATAACGGCTAAAACCGCCTGCTGGCCAGCCAATAAGCGGGCGGCAAGCGTGCTATACAGGTTTTCCATCAAAAGCCCTGCCCTTCTTTGGCTAGGATGGCCAGAGCCTCGGCCGCCAACCGCACCTCGGCGGGGGTGTTGAAATGGCTGAAAGAAAAGCGCACCGCACCGCGTTCTTCTGTGCCAAAACGCCGATGCAGCAGGGGGGCGCAGTGTGCGCCGCTGCGGGTGGCAATCTCATAGCGGTCACTCAGTTCAGCGGCCAGCTCTGCCGAGCCATAGCCAGGCAAATTAAGCGAGACCACCGGCGCGCGCAGGGGGGCATCGTAATCTCCATAAAACTGGATACCGGGGATGGTTTGGGTAAGGCGGTAAAATTCACGCGCCAAAGCATCGGCCTGGCAAAAAGGGGCCGTGCCTTTTTCCCGCAAATAGTGTAGGCCCGCCAGCAACCCGGCAATGCCGTGCCCGTTGAGGGTGCCTGCCTCCAAATGGTCCGGCAAAAAATCCGGCTGTACGGGGCTGAAAGAGCGGCTGCCGCTGCCGCCGGTGAGAAGTGGGCCGGGTGTGAACCGCGAGCTAAGGCAAAGCCCCCCGGTGCCCTGTGGCCCATACAAAGATTTGTGGCCGGTGAAGCAGAGCGCGTCAATGCCCATGGTCTCCATGTCCAAAGGCAGTAGCCCGGCTGTTTGGGCGGCGTCCACCACAAAAATGACATCGTTTTCCCGGCAGTACCGGCCTATGGCGGCAATGTCTACACAGTTGCCGGTGAGGTTGGAGGCGTGGGACAGCACCACCCCGGCCGCACCTTGGCAGGCGGCCAGGATATCCCCGGTGTGCACACGGCCTTTCTCGTCAGCGGGCACCACCGTGGCATTTGGGTTTTCCAATGCGGGGCGCAGCACCGAGTTGTGCTCGGCCTCGCTGGTTACCAGCTTGCCGGGCAGGGCCCGGATGGCAATATTCAAGGCCTCGGTGGCATTTTTGGTGAACACCACCCGGCTGGGGTCTGGGCAGCCAAAGAAGGTGGCCAGCGTCTCCCGTGCAGTTAGCAGGCAGCGGGCGGCGGCCAAGGCGGGGGGATGGGCCGAACGGGAGGGGTTTCCAAAACTCTGCATGGCGGCCAATACGGCGTCATAAACAGCTTGGGGTTTGGGCAGAGTGCTGGCAGCATTGTCAAAATACGGCATATATAAATAGCCTTTCTATAAAGAAATACCTTTTTCTATCGGTTACACCTATATAAAAACAGTAGATATAGAGGAGATGTATTTCACTTGTGGGGCAAATTTTGCTATACTATACCATGCGCCTAGCCAGAATACAATAGTGCGGGCTGTTAGGCAATAAAATTTCGATAAAACGCTGAGGTGTGGAATGGAAATATTGAATATGGCGGGGAAAACCTGCCCGGTGCCCGTAATTGAAACAAAAAAAGCCCTGGCCGCCGCCGCGCCCGGCAGCCAGCTTCAAGTGCTGGTGGATAACGACATTGCCCGGCAGAACCTTTCCCGCCTGGCGGCCAAGTTGGGCTGTGGTTTTCAGCACGAGGAAAAAGAGGGTGACATCTTGGTCACGTTCAGCCTGCCCCAGAGCCAGGTGCAAGTGGCGGAGGCCGAGGGTGCGGTGGTGGCCATTGGCGCTGCCACCATGGGGCGCGGAGACGACAAATTGGGCGCTATGCTCATGAAAAGTTTTGTCTATTCCCTCACGGAACTGGATGTTCCCCCCGAGGCGGTGTTGTTTTTTAACGGCGGGGTGCACCTGGCCTGTGAGGGGGCGGCCACGCTGGAGGATTTGCGCGTGTTGGCCGAAAAAGGCGTACAGGTGGCTGCCTGCGGCGCATGCCTGGATTTTTACGGTTTAAAAGACAAACTGGCGGTGGGGCATGTGACCAACATGTACGCTATCGCTTCCAGCATGGCGGGCGCTGCCCGGCTGATTAACCTGTGATGGCTGGCGCAGAGGTGGTGTTTGTGTTTGCCAGCACCCATGCGGCCATGGCAGGGGAGAGCACCTTGGAAAATAGCCCCATACCGGTGCGTGTGATGGCAAAACCGGACCAAATGGGTGCGGGCTGTGGAATTTGCCTGCGGGTGCCTGAGACGGCGCACCAGGAGGCCCAGCGCCTGCTGGAAGAAAACGGGGCCCCGCCCGAGAGTGTGTTTTTGGCCCGGCGCGGGCCAAACGGTATGGAGTACCAAAAATGCGGGAATTAAACGATTGCCTGGGGCTGCCCTCTGGCTGCCGTGCGGCCTTGGTGGGCAGTGGCGGCAAAACCAGCCTGCTTTTTTACCTGGCGGCGCAATACACCGGGGACAGTGTGCTGGTTTCCACCACCACCAAAATTGGCCAGCCCCAGCCGGGGCAGGTCACGCGTTTTTTGGAAGGGGAGGCCGTGCTGGCGGCGCCGCCCTTGCCGGGTGTTACCCTGGCGGGCTGCTCCCAGGGCAGAAAAATCTCTTCCCTGGCGCCAGAGGTGTTGCGGCAAGCGGCTGCCCGCTATGGGGAAGTGTTCTTAGAGAGTGATGGCTCCCGCCAGTTGCCGCTGAAAGGCTGGGCGGAGCATGAGCCGGTGGTGCCCGCCTGGGTGAGCCATACGGTGGGTATTCTGCCGGTGTGGCCGCTGGGCCGCCCTGCCAGCGAGGAACTGGTGCATCGTTTTCCCCAGTTTTGCACCCTTACAGGGGTGCAGCCCAGGCAGGTTTTGCAGCCGGTGCATCTGGCCAGGGCCATTGCCGGGCAGTGGGGCAAGGGGCTGTTTACGACGGCTGCCGGGCGGAATATTCTGTTTTTTAGCCAGGTGGAAAGCCCAGAGGCCTTGCGTTTGGCGCAAGAGGTGTTGGCTTTAGTGCCGCAGGAATGCCGCCAAAGTCTTGCACGGGTGGTGGCGGGCAGCGTGCGGCAACACTGTGGCACGGTGCTGGCCTAATCAAGGCGGCCACCCCGTGTGTACCCTGTTTGGTCAAGTGGAAACCTCCCTTTCCGGGAGGTTTTATGTTATACTATACACGGTAATTACAGTATAAAAGTTGCGCAAGCAGGGGGGCAGACAATGCTGGTTTTGGTACGTGGTGGCGGGGATATTGCCACAGGCGTGGTGCAAAAATTGTGGCGGGGGGGCTTCCAGGTGGCGGTGCTGGAAACCGAGACCCCCACCACCATACGGTGCACCGTGGCGGTAAGCAGCGCCGTGCAGGACAAATACACCCAGGTGGAGGATTTGTGTGCCCGCCTGGCGGCCACCCGCGCAGAGATACAGGCCTGTTTTGACAAGGGGGAAATACCCGTGCTGGTGGACCCCGGCTGCCGCTGGGTAGAAGAGTTACGGCCCCCCTTCTTGGTGGATGCCATCCTGGCCAAAAAGAACCTGGGCACAAAACGGGACATGGCCCCGGTAACGCTGGCCTTAGGGCCAGGGTTTTCGGCCCCGCAGGACGTGGATGCCGTGGTGGAAACCATGCGCGGGCACACCCTGGGGCGGCTCATACGGCAGGGCAGCGCCCTGCCCAACACGGGCGTGCCCGGCGAACTGGGCGGTAAATCGGCCGAGCGGGTGGTGCATGCACCCTGCGGCGGGCTGGTGTGGCATTGCCGCCAAATTGGGGATCAGGTGCGCCAGGGGGAGACCCTGTTCACCATAGACGGTACCCCCGTGCCTTCGCCCTTAAACGGGGTGTTACGCGGGCTGATTGCCCAGGGGCTGCATGTGGAACAGGGGCTGAAAGTGGCCGATGTGGACCCCCGCCCTGCCGCCGAGGTGGACTTTACCACCATTTCCGATAAGGCCCGTTGCATTGGCGGGGCGGTGCTGGAAGGCTGCCTGCTGCTGGGGCGGGAAAAAGGGTTGCTGCCAGGCTGGCAGGGCTAGCCCCGGCAGAATCAAGCAGATAGGCAAACATAAAACCGCTGGCAAGGGGCGCCAAAAGCCCTTTGCCAGCGGTTATTCTGTGGGTGCTAAAGCGAGGAGAAAAATTCTTTAGGGTCTGAAAGCTTCCCCCCGTGATAAAACCGGATGAGACCTTTGCCCGCCTCTTTGGCGGCGTACATGGCGGCATCAGCGTTGTGTAGCAACTCCTCCGGGCTTTGCCCATCCTGCGGGAACCGGGCCACCCCTATACTGCATTTGCACACCACCTCACCGTCGGCCAAGGCCCAGGGGTGGTGAAAGTTTGCCATGATAACGCCCAGCAATTGTTGTAGGTCTACAGCGCTTGTGTTGCGGCACAGCACCACAAATTCGTCGCCACCATGGCGGTAACTGCGCCCTTCTGTTATGGAGGTGCCCTGCAACATGTTGCCCAGCTTTTCCAGCAGCTCATCTCCGGCGCGGTGGCCGTGGCTATCGTTTACCTGCTTGAAACCGTCTAAATCAAAAAATAGCAGGTAGCCCTTGCATGTGCCGATGCAGGCTTCTAAATCCAACAACAATTTGCGGCGGTTGGGTAGGCCGGTGAGCGTGTCGTAATCGGCCATCTGCCGTATAATCAGTTCGTTGCGTTTGCTCTCGGTGATGTCCACGCTGGACACCACGTGGGCCAAGCGCTCGTCCCCCCAGGCAAAGGCGGAACTAAAAACCCGAAACCAGGCGCCGTCGAAGGGACGCTGGTAGTCCCAGCTATAAATACCGCTGGGTGTGCCGTCCTCTCCCACCAACTTTTGCTGGGGGCAAAAATCACAGGGGCCGGTTTTGTCTGTATACAGGGCCTCCCAGCATTTTCTGCCCATCATTTTGTCCACACCGCCATAGGGTGTTGCCATGGAAGCGTTCACATATAAAATTTCATGGGTGTTAAAATCATTCACATAGATGTCTATGCCCATATGGTCCATCACATTGCGCATGGCTTTCTCGGTGCTGGCCGCGCGCCGCTCAAACAGGTACATCTTCACATGGTTGGCCAGTGCGCACAGCACGGCGTATGCGCCGCCTAGGTTTAGTTCGTCTGGCTGGCGGCGGCTACGGCGGTCCACCAAACCGGTGAGGGCAATGATGGATTTGGAAGCGTCGGTAATGGGGATGAGAATCATGGATTTGGCGCTGAAAAGTTCCGCCAAGCGCTCTTCTAAAGGTTCTACGTCTGTTCCAGCAGAATAAAATACGGCCTTTGTCTGCGTCAGCTTTTTCAAAAGCCTTGCGTCAAGTGTCTGGTTTAGTTCCAGGCTTTCCCGCAGGTGGTCATGGTTGTACAGCAGGTGGTGCTCTTTCAAAAAAAGTTTTGCGGTATGGTCGGCCACATACACAAAACCGCAACCAAAACCAAAGTGTTCACAGGTTTCCCGAAGGACGCCTGGTACCGAGGCATAAATATCGTCTGAGGAATTGAGGGTCTCCATCACATTCACCCAAAACTCCGAGGTTTGGGCAGAGTAGCGTCCTTCCAGTGCTGGGGTCAATCTATCCCGCCTTTCCTGTTGGTGGCCCCGGCCGGGGGGTAAATAAATAATACACGGGTTTACAACTTGCTATCTTATTATATATTATATATGATTTTCCTTATAAAGGGAGACATTTGCCCGGGTTTTGCTGGTTTGAGAAAAGAGGGCCGAAGAAAATGTGGGCACGAACATAAAAAAGGAGAAAAACAGAATAAAAAATTATGCAAAAGGCCAAATGCGGAAAAAGACAAGAGGGAGAAATAGTCTGTTTTTGAATATGATGTGACGACTTTTTGACCAGGCAACCCATCGGTTTTGTAACCGCCATGGTGTGCTAGACTTTTCGGGGGCCTGGCGTTATGAAACACATTGATGCTCGGCTCTGCCATTTTTTGCCTGCCCATCCTTCAAAAATGTTGTGCCGGTGTACCAAAAATCTTTTGCTGCGGCGGGGGCACATTTGTATACCCTCATAAAAAAGACGGAAAAGGGAAAGATTACACGGAATTCTGCCTGGCACAGGGCTGCGGGCCTGGTTTACATAGGGGGGTTCTTATGGTAGCATGAAGAGGTAGAAATTGAAGGAATGGATGTGATGCCCAAGGTGGATTATGCGGCGGAATCTCTTCAAAAACACTATGAGTGGCGTGGTAAGCTAAACGTACAGCCCAAGATGGCTGTGGACACCCGGCAAGCCCTTTCCCTGGCCTATACCCCCGGGGTGGCGCAGCCTTGCCTTGAGATACAAAAACACCCCGAAAAAAGCTATGAGCTAACCGGGCGCTGGAACACCGTGGCGGTGGTAACAGACGGCACGGCGGTGCTGGGCCTTGGGGATATTGGCCCCGAGGCGGCCATGCCCGTGATGGAGGGCAAATGCGTTTTATTTAAAGCTTTTGGCGGGGTGGAGGCCTTGCCGCTATGCCTGCGCAGCAAAGAGGTGGAGGCCATTGTGGAAACGGTGGCGCTTTTGGCGGGCAGTTTTGGTGGGGTGAACTTAGAGGACATTGCCGCGCCGCGCTGCTTTGAGATTGAACGCAGGCTCAAGCAGCGTTGTGACATCCCCATTTTTCACGATGACCAGCACGGCACGGCCATTGTAACCCTGGCGGCGGTGCTGAACGCGCTGAAGGTGACCGGCAAGCGGATAGAAGAGGTGCGGCTGGCCGTGAGCGGCGCCGGCGCGGCAGGGGTGGCGGTGACGCGGCTGTTGCTGGCCATGGGGTTAAAAAATGCGGTGATGTGCGATGTAGACGGTATTTTGTATGAGGGCCGTCAGCCGCTGAACGCGGAAACTGCCGAGATGGCAAAACTGACCAACCACGAACAACTGCGTGGCGGGCTGGCTGAGGCCGTGCGGGGGACGGATGTGTTCATCGGGGTATCGGCCCCGGGCATTTTGACGCCGGAGATGGTGAACAGCATGGCCCAAAACGCTATTTTGTTCCCCATGGCAAACCCCGTACCGGAGATTATGCCGGAACTTGCCAAAGAAGCGGGCGCGGCGGTGGTGGGCACCGGGCGCAGCGATTACCAAAACCAGATCAACAATGTGCTGGCGTTCCCCGGGGTGTTCCGCGGGGCGCTGGATGTGCGCGCGGGGGATATAAACGACGAGATGAAGATTGCGGCGGCGCGCGCCTTGGCCAACCTGGTAAGCGGGGAAGAACTTTGCGCCGAATACATTCTGCCGGAGGCGTTTGACAAACGCATCTGCCCGGCGGTGGCGGCGGCGGTGGCCGATGCCGCCCGCCAAAGTGGCGTGGCCCGCCTGTAGAACTGGTAAAACCGGCCAGAGTATCTCTACCCGTCTTATTTATATAGATTAAGAAGATAAAGGAAGTGAAAGCATGACCCAGGAACAGGTGAAAGAACTGAAAACTTTTGCCGCCGCCATCCGTTTGGAGACGGTGAAAGAAGTGGGAATACGTGGCTTTGGGCACATTGGTGGCGCGCTGAGCATCACCGATTTATTGGCCCTGCTGTATGACGGTGTGATGCGCATCGACCCCCAAAACCCCGAGTGGCCGCAGCGGGATAAGCTGGTGTGTTCCAAAGGGCACGCGGGGCCGGCCATTTATGCCACGCTGGCCATGAAGGGCTATTTCCCCATGGATTGGCTGAAAACCCTGAACCAGCCTGGCACACGCCTGCCCAGCCATTGCGACAGAAAATTGACCCCCGGTATTGACATGACCACAGGCTCGCTGGGGCAGGGTACCAGCACGGCTATTGGGCTGGCGCTGGCCCAGCAGATGGACGGCCAGGGCGCCCGCACCTATCTCATCACGGGCGACGGGGAACTGAACGAGGGCCAATGCTGGGAGGCGGCCATGTTTGCCCCGCAGCACAAGCTGCCCAACCTCACCTGGTTTGTGGATAAAAACGGCAAGCAGTTAGATGGCACCACCGCCGAGATTCTGCCGTTATTGGACGTGGGGGCCAAGTTTGAAAGCTTTGGCTGGCATATGCAAACGGTGAACGGCAATGATATTATTGAGTTGGGCGAGGCGATTGAAGCCGCGAAGCGAGAAACAGAAAAACCTTCTTGCATCGTGATGAATACCGAAAAAGGCGCGGGCCTGCCCATGATTGAAGAGATAGAACTGAACCACCATATCGTGCTGGAAGGCGACTTGCTGGACAAAGCCCTGGCCTACGCCGAAGCGGCGCTGGACAAACTGAAAGGGGGGAGCGCGGAATGATCCTGTATGACGGAAGCAAGGACAGCGAGGTTTACAAAAACCTGTATGGCCGTGTGATGGCCGACCTGTGCGCCGAGGATGCCAGCGTGGTATGCCTGGACGCCGACCTGATGAACTCCATTGGTACCCTGGGGCTACTGAAAAAGAACCCTGTGCAGGCCATTGACGTGGGCATTGCCGAAGCCAACATGATGGGGATTGCGGCCGGGCTTTCCGCGGGTGGCAAAAAGCCCTATGTGCACACCTTTGGGCCCTTCGCCTCCCGCCGCTGCTATGACCAAACCTTCCTCTCGGTGGCGTATGCG
>CAYYLW010000088.1:0-11247 GCA_964472465.1 uncultured Oscillospiraceae bacterium
TTCCTTTTCTCTTTTTATTTTTCTTTCTGTCCAATATGTATTGTAGTTCTACAAAGGTGGTAAATGGCGCATTGCTGCGCTTATTTCCACTTTCCACTTTTGTGTGGTATAATTCTAAGCACACTTTGTTACAGCAAACGGGGGAGCAACTATGATTTCCATTGCCATCGACGGCCCTTCAGGGGCGGGGAAAAGCACTTTGAGCCGCGCTTTAGCGGAACGGTTGGGTTTTTTGTATGTGGATACCGGTGCGCTATACCGCGCGGTGGGCCTGGCGGCGCGGCGCGCCGGGGTGCCCACCAAAGACGCGGCGGCCGTGGAGGCGCTTCTGCCCGCGATAAGCGTGGGTTTGCAGCATGAAAATGGCGTACAAAAGGTATATTTAAACAGTGAGGACGTCTCGGCTGCCATCCGCGCCGAGGAGATGGGCATGGCGGCCAGCGATGTATCGGCCCACCCGGCGGTGCGCGCCTTCCTGCTGGAAACCCAGCGCCGCCTGGCGAGGGAAAACAATGTGATTATGGACGGGCGGGACATTGGCACGGTGGTGTTGCCCGGGGCAGACCTGAAAATATTCCTGACGGCGGATGCCGAAGACCGCGCGAAGCGGCGCTTTGAAGAACTGCGCGCCAAGGGGATGGAAGCCGACTATGAAACCGTGCTGGCGGATGTGAAACAGCGGGATTACAACGACAGCCACCGCGCTGCATCGCCCCTAAAGCGTGCCGATGACGCCGTGGATGCCGTGACCACCGGGAACAGTTTTGCGCAATCTCTAGAGCTGCTGCACAGTCTCATCCAGGCCAAATTCCCCGCGCTATAAAAGCTGCAAAAATGAGGAAACATGCACGATACAAAGACGACAAAACGGGACTTAATTCGCGACATAAACGGGGTGCGCCTGGAACTTGCCAAAACCGCGGGCTTCTGTTTTGGGGTGGATAGGGCGGTGAAAATGACCGAGGCCCTGCTGAACGGGGGCCGTGCGGTGGCCACCCTGGGGCCGCTGATTCATAACCCCCAGGTGATAGAAAGCCTGCGGCAACGCGGTGTGGTGGTGGCCGATGCCCCCGCCGAGGTGCCCTGCGGCAGCGTGGCGGTTATCCGCAGCCATGGCGTGCCCCCCTTGGTGCGCGAAGAATTGCGGGAGCGAGAACTAGAATTTGTGGATGCAACCTGCCCCTATGTGCAAAAGATTCACAAAATTGCACAAGATTGCCGCGGCCAAAACGCTTTGCTTCTGCTGGCAGGTGATGCCGGGCACCCCGAAGTGCAGGGCATTGCGGGCGAAGCGCCTGAGCGCACCCATGTTTTTGCGGATGCCCAAGAATTAAGCGGTATACTGAATGAAATTGACTGTAACCAAAAGGTGGTGGCCGTGGCGCAAACCACCTTTTCGGTAGAGGAATGGGCCGTTTGCACCCAGCTTGTCAAAAAAGTATGTACAAACGGTGATGTATTTGATACAATATGTAGAGCAACACAGGCGAGGCAAAAAGAGACAGAAGAGCTGAGCCGCCGCTGCGACCTGGTGATTGTAATTGGCGGTGCCGGCTCTTCGAATACCCGCAAGTTATACCGTGTCGCTGCGGCACACACCCGCGCCATTTTGGTGGAGGACGCCAAAGGCCTGGCAGGCATTTCGCTGGAGGGTGTGAAAACGATTGGTATTACGGCGGGGGCTTCAACGCCATCGTCTGCAATTGAGGAGGTACAAACCACCATGAGCGATCAGATCCGTGACGGGGAGAAGAGCTTTGAGGAGATGCTGGACGACTCGATGAAACCAGTGTACGTGGGCCAGGTTGTGCGGGGTGTTGTGGAAGCTGTTTCCGCAAATGAAGTAACCGTAGACATTGGCACCAAGCACACCGGCATCGTGAAAATGGAGGAGCTGACGGACGATCCATCAGTGCGCAACGCCGACGAAGTGGTGAAGCGCGACGAAGAGATGGACCTGGTTGTGGTGAAAGTGAACGACCAGGACGGCATCGTGTACCTCTCCAAACGCCAAATGGAAGCCCGCAAGGGTGCCATTGAGGTGGAAAAAGCCGCCGAAGAAGGCACGGTGATGGACGGCTATGTCACCGAGAGCAACAAGGGCGGCCTTGTGGCGCTGGTAAAGGGTGTGAAGGTCTTTATTCCCGCCAGCCAGGCCACCGCGCGCCGTGGTGAGGATTACACCACTTTGGTGCGCCAGCACGTGAAACTGAAGATCAAAGAGTACAGCCCCCGCCGCACCATTGGCAGCATTCGCGAAGTGCTGGCCGAGGAACAAAGCGCCGTGCGCGAAAAGTTCTGGGGCGATGTGGAAGTGGGAAAACAATACATCGGTACTGTGAAAAGCCTAACCAACTACGGCGCGTTTGTAGACATTGGCGGGGTGGATGGCCTGGTGCACATCTCGGAACTTTCCTGGAACCGCATCAAGCACCCCAGCGAAGTGGTGCAGGTGGGCGATAGCATTGAGGTATATGTGAAAGACCTGGATACCGAGAACCACAAGGTGTCTCTGGGCTTCAAAAAGCAAGAGGACAACCCCTGGGAGAAGCTGAAAAACGAATACCCCGCCGGTAGCGTGTTCACCGCCCCGGTGGTCAGTCTCACACAGTTTGGTGCTTTCGTGCGTATCCTGCCGGGCATCGACGGCCTGGTGCACATCAGTGAAATTAGCCACGAGCGCGTGGAAAAAGTGGCCGATGCACTGAAGGTGGGCGACGAGGTAGAAGTGAAGCTGCTGGACGTGGATTTCGACCGCAAGCGCATCAGCCTTTCCATGAAGGTGCTGTTGCCTGAGCCGGAGCGCGACATGCCCCGCGATGGCGAGGATGAAGTGGTGGCCAGCGCCAGCGAAGAGGAGACCACGGTGGATCCCGCCCTGCAAGCCGAGATTGAAGCGGCGGTGGTGGAAGACCTGGCCGCGGCCTCTGTGGTGGCAGACGAAGCCACCGAAGCTGGGGAAGAGGAAGCCGAATAGGGCCTACATGAATAAGCTCGGGGAGGCAAATGTGAATTTGCCTCCCTTCTTGTATGGAAAGGGGAAGAGACATGGCAGAAAGCGGAGACGCTAGCCGCCCCAGGGCGGGCCTTTCAAGCGAGGCGCTGAAAACCATTGCCATTGTGGCTATGTTCATAGACCACGCAGCTTTTTTAGTTTCGCAGTCATATTATAGCCCCCTTTCGGCCATCATGCATTTTTTGGGCCGCATCACCGGGCCGCTGATGTTCTTTTTTATTGCCGAGGGCTATGCCCACACCCGCAACGTGAACCGCTACACCCTGCGTTTGGCGGTGTTTGCGGTGGTATCCTACCTGCCCTTTATGCTGTTTGTGAACAACGGCCTGCCCGAAAGCCCCGGTGGCTGGTTGCGGCTGCCGGTTATTTATACCCTGCTGCTAGGCCTTTTGGCGCTGCGGGCCCGCCACGAGGTGAAAAACCCGGCGGCCTCGGTGTGCCTGGTGGGGCTGTGCCTGCTGGCATCGGTATGGGGAGACTGGGGCTTCATGTGCGTCATCTCCGTTTTGATGTTTGATTTGCTGCGTGGCAACCTTGCGGGCCAGCGCATCGGGTTTTGTTTATTGGCATTGCTGTATGGCGTTATGCCCTTGGTTAGCGAGGTAGCCACCCGGAATGTGGGCGACCCGGTACTTTATCTCACGGCTATTTTTGTTGGGTTGGGGATGCTGCTGCCCATGTTGCTGCTGGGTTTTTATAGCGGGCAGCGTGGCCGGGGCAGCAAGTGGCTGTTTTACATTTTCTACCCGGCCCACCTGTTGTTGCTTTTTTTCCTAGCCAAATGGCTGGGCATCACCGTTTCGGTTTAGGCGGGCCAGCGGGCTTCCCGTGCCCGGCTTTACAAATATAGCGTATTGGAACCGTAATGGCTACACAAAACACATCACAAGGAGCGTTTTTTATGGCTTACACAAAAGATATGATCATTGGCGAAATTTTGGATAAAGACCCTGGCCTTGCCCCCATTTTTCTGGAGATGGGGATGCACTGCCTGGGCTGCCCGGCCTCCCGTGGGGAGAGCCTGGAACAGGCCTGCATGGTGCACGGGCAGGATGTGAATTCCATTTTGGAAAAGCTGAACCAGAATGCCTAAGCTGGGCCCGGCGGGCGGGGAGATGTACCGCGCGCATTGCCCGGCGCCCGGCCACCGCCTGCTGGCGGCAGCGGCGCTGGTGCGCCCCGGCCAGGTGGTGGCCGATATCGGCTGCGACCATGGCAAGCTGGCGGTGTATTTGGTGATGAAGGGCTTTGCCCCCAGGGTGGTGGCGGTGGATGCCCGCCCCATGCCGCTGGCCAGGGCCAAGGCTTTGGCAGCACAATGCGGGGTGGCGGCCCAGGTGGATTGCCGCCTGGGCGATGGCCTGGCCCCCCTGGCAGACGGGGAGGCCGGGGACGTGATTATCGCGGGGCTTTCGGGGGAGACACTGATTGACATTTTGGAAAAAGCACCCTGGCTGCCAGCGCAGGCGGGGCTGCGTTTGATTTTACAGCCCACCACCCGGGCGGGGTTGTTGCGCCGCTGGCTTTGCGAGCGGGGCTTTGCCCTGCTACGCGAAGCCCCGGTGCAGGAACGCGGCCGGGCCTACACCAATATTTTGGCCGCCCCTGGCGGTGAAGCGCACAGCCCCAGCCCCCTGTTTTGCGAGCTCGGGCTGCTGGCGCAGGCTGAGGACAAGGCCGCCGCGGCCAGGCTTTTGGAAAGCCGATTATCAGACCTTAAAAACCAACGCAAAGCCCCGCTTACCGCCGAAGAGGGCGAAGGGCTGGAAACGCTGATACACGAGGTGGAAAAATGCCGAAACTGTATGAGATAGCTGCTTTTGTGGAGAGTTTTGCCCCGCCGGAACTGGCTGAAGAATGGGATAACTGCGGCACCCTGGTGGACTGTGGGGGCGAGGTGAAAAAAGTGATGTGTGCCCTGGACATCACCAGCGGGGTGGTGGCCGAGGCCGAGGACGCGGGCTGCCAGCTTGTGCTGGCCCATCACCCGGTCATCTTCCACCCGCTGCGCCGGGTGGTGCACGGCGAGGTGGTGTATAAGCTGGTTCGCAAGCACATCAGTGCCATCTGCGCGCACACCAACCTGGATGCGGCGGCGGGTGGTGTGAATGATATTCTGGCCGCCATTTTGGGCCTGACCGAACTGGAACCCTTTGCCCGTATGGGCCGGGTGGGGCAAATGCGCCAGCCCATGACGGCCACCCAATTGGCCGAAAGCTGCGCCGAGAGGTTTACCGCCCATGTGCGCTATGTGGATGCGGGTGGCCCAGTGCGCCGGTTGGCGGTGCTGGGCGGCAGCGGCGGGGGGCTGGTGGAGGAGGCGAAAAAAGCCGGAGCGGATTGTATCCTCACCGGCGAAGCCGACCATCACGATGCCATTGACGCCCGGGAGGCCGGGCTCTCGCTGATTGCCGCGGGGCACTACTGCACCGAATTTCCGGTGGTGCCGGTGATGGCCGACCGTCTGATCAAACGTTTCCCGGACCTCACTGTGCTCATCAGCCGCAAGGGCAAAGACCCCTTCCAATACGCGAACCCGAAATAAGGAGATATTATGGCACTGGATGCCGCCACTTTGGCGCTTACGGCCCGGGAGTTGTTGCTCACCCTGGCCGAAGCCCGGATAGACCGGATTCACCAGCCCACGCGCGACGAGGTGGTTTTGCAGCTACGTACCCGCCAGGCCAGTTTTTCGCTGCTGGTGGCGGCGCGTACGGGCTCGGCGCGGGTTTGCCTTACGGGGATGAAATACGAAAACCCGGCGGTGCCGCCGTCCTTCTGTATGCTGCTGCGCAAGCATCTCACAGGTGGGCGGCTGATTTCGGTACGTTGCCCCGAGATGGAGCGCATTTTGTTTTTGGATTTCCAGTGCGTGAACGAGATGGGGGACTTGGTATTCAATACCCTGGCCGCCGAACTGATGGGCCGCTATTGCAACGTGGTGCTGCTGCGCCGTGAGGAGGATGGCGCGGGCGGCTATGTGGACGGAAAGATTATCGACGCGCTGAAACGGGTGGATTTTGAGGACAGCGAAGTGCGGCAACTGTTGCCCGGCCTGCCCTATACCCTGCCCCCCGTGCGCGCTTTGCCGGATTTGCTGCGCACCCCGCCAGCCCTGTTGGCCGGGCGACTGGCCGAAGGCGAAGGCAGTGTGGGTGACGCGGTGCGCAAGCTGGCGGGTGGCGTGGGGCCTGCTGTGGCGCGGGAACTGGTGTTCCGCGCCTTTGGCGGGCAAGACCCGCCCGCGGCTTCACTGGGTGAAGCCGCGCAGCAGGCCCTGGTGCAGGCGCTGTATTCCCTGCGGGCGGATTTTGAGGCCGGGGGGCGGCCCTGCCTGGTGCGCGGGGAAGACGGCAAGCCACTGGAATTCAGCTTCACCCCCCTCACCCAATACCAGCCTGCCTGCACACTGGAGGAGTATGCCAGTTTTTCTGCCATGCTGGAGGGCTATTACGCCGAGAAAGACCGCACCGAGCGGCTGCGGCAAAAATCCAAAACCCTGCGTAAAACGGTGCAGAACCTGTACGAGCGCACGGTGCGCAGGCAGGCGGCCCGCACCGAGGAACTGGCCCAAAGCGAGGACAGTGAACATCTGCGGATAAAAGGCGAACTGCTAACGGCAAACCTGCATGCGTTTGAAAAGGGCCAGCGGCAGATAGAACTGCTGAACTGGTACACCGGGCAGACGGAAACCGTGCTGCTGGACGCCCGCCTTGGTCCCAGCCAGAATGCCCAGAAATACTTTAAAGAGTATAAGAAGATGCAAACGGCGGCCAAAAAACTGGCCGAACTGCTGGAGGCGGGGGAGAAGGAAATTGTGTACCTGGAGACGGTGCTGTATGAGATAGACACCGCCGAAGGGGAGGGGGCCCTCTCGGAAATACGCACCGAGTTAAAAGAGCAGGGCTATCTAAAGCACTTTAAACAAAAGGACAAAAAGCAAAAACCGGCCGATTTTATGCGCTTTATGTCCAGCGATGGGTTCCTGGTTTTGGTGGGGCGCAACAATTTGCAAAATGAGAAGCTCTCTCTCAAAACGGCCCGTGGCAAAGACCTGTGGTTCCACACAAAAAATGCCCCGGGCAGCCATGTGGTGGTGATGAGCGAGGGCAAAGATATCCCCCTGCCCACCCAAAACGAGGCCGCCATGCTGGCGGTGTGGTATTCCAGCCAAAAAAACAGCGCCAAGGTGCCGGTGGACTATACCGAGGTGAGAAACCTTCGTAAAACGCGAGATTTACCCCCCGGCATGGTGCTGTATGAACACTACGAAACGGCGTATATCACCCCGGACGAAGCGGTTATCCGGCAGATGAAGGAGAATTGATGGGACAATCACCCTTGCAGAAGAAAAAGGGGAGGGCCGGCAACGGGCGCTCGATTTTGCCCTGGGTGCAGCACTGGGCATCGCCGTTTTCTTGCTCATCTATGGCGTGAGCACCCTAAACGTGAGCTACGATAGCTGGATTTACAAAGGCTATGTAGAAAAGGATATCATCCAGCGCTATGCGGGCTGGATGTTTTTCCGTGCCGCACCGTGGAGCTGGCCCCTCACCGTGGCGGGCAACCTGGCAGCCCTGCCCAAACGTGAGGAAGCGGGAGGAACCGTCGCTGGGGCCGAAACCTCGCAGGGAGCAGACCCGCCGCCAGCTTCGCAGTCCACCGCCCCGGCTTTGCCCGGCGCGCCGGTTCAAATTCCCGGCTAAAGTATGCCCGTACCAGTACAGAAAGAAGGAACCCCGTATGGAAGAAAACACCCCCGCCCTGGCCCCCTTTGCCAAAACCCTGCCCCGCCTCCGGGTGCGCCTATTGGATGTTCTGCGCGGCTTTTCTGTGCTGAGCATGGTGGCTTACCACGGCATGTTTGATGTGGTGTGGCTGTTTGGGCACGATATCGCCTGGTACAAAGGCCTACCGGGTTATCTGTGGCAGCAGAGCATCTGCTGGGTTTTTATCCTGGTAAGCGGCGCGGCGCTGCACTATGGCAAGAAAACCTGGCAACGTGGCCTTTTGGTGCTGGGCTGCGCCATGGTGGTTACGCTGGTGTCCACCCTGGCCCTGCCCGGCCAGCAGGTGGTGTTCGGGGTGCTGCATATGCTGGGTATCTCCATGTTGTTGTTTGTGCCACTACGGCGCTTTTTAGAAAAAATCCCCCCGCTCTGGGGCTTCCTGGGTTGCATGGCGCTGTTTTTGCTGACCAAAACCCTGCCCAGCGGTTTTCTGGGCATTGGCGACTTGCGGCTCTGGGCCCTGCCGGGGGCGCTGTACCAAACGCCGTTTTTATTCCCGCTGGGCCTGCCGGGGCCGGGCTTTTTCTCGGGTGATTACTTCCCCCTGCTCCCCTGGTTTTTCCTGTTTTTGGCGGGCTACTTTGGCTGGGGCGGGCTGAAAGGCCGGGCCAAAACCAGCCCCCCGAGCAAAAACCCGCTGGAATGGACGGGCCGCCACAGCCTGCTTATCTATATGCTGCACCAGCCGCTGCTGTATGGCCTGTGCCTGCTGCTGGCCGCGGTAGGCCTGCTGTAGTGCGGGTAGGGGGGGCTTGCCGTAGGGCATATAGGCAGAAATTAAATGAAAATAATAAATATTTAATGCTTTTCATTAAAAAACACTTGACAATCATTAACTCTTCATGCTATTCTGGAGCCAGCACAAAACAAAGCGACAGGAGGCATGGACGATGGACGGACAGATGGGGCGGCTGGGCCGGGTGAGCAAGGCGGCCAGCGTGGTTGTTTGGGTGGTGCTGGCGGTATTTGGGTGTAGCGCGGTGCTCAGTGCGCTGAACTGGGCGCTAAACCAGGGTAGCTTTAGTGAAAACACTGTGCTGGTGGGTATTTCCAGCTTGATGGGGCAGGCCGGCGTGATGCTGGTGCTGGGCCTGGTGCTGGGGTTGCTTAAAAACCTTTGCGGAGGTAAATCTCCCTTCTGCACCGAAAATATCCGCTTGTTTAAAAAAATATCGGCAGCAATGTGGGTGGTGGCCGGAGTGCTGTTCCTCACAGACCTATTGGTGGCTTTCACCATCAGTACATCAATCGTGCCTTCCCCCGGCGGCGGGGCCGTCACCGTGGGCGTACAACAAGTGGCCTTCCAGTACACCAGCTTTTTACTCCTGGTGGTGGGCCTGGTGGTGTGGTGCGTGGGCCTTGCCTTCCAGCATGGCGCGGCCTTGCAGCAGCAAAGCGATGAGACTTTGTAAGGGGGCATGGATGATGGAAACCAAAACAAACAGCTCACGGGTGGTTCGTGTATTAAAAATGGCGGTTTGCGCTTGGCTCGCGTTTAGCCTGGTAAGCCTTTTGGTGACGGTGTATCTGGCAGTGGTGGATTGGGGCCGTATGTTCGGGGCTGACGCGTCGGGCGGTTTGGCCTTTGCCATGATGATGGTCACCGGTGTTTTGGAGATAAGCGCGCAATGCGTATGCCTAAAGTTCTTGCTAACAGCGGGCCGCGGGGATGTTTCCCTGCGCAACCTGGACACAAAGCTACTCAAATGGAGTGCAGCCTTGTTGCTGGCGGGGGCGTTTTTTGTACTGCTATATGATGTGCTTTTCTACCGTCCTATGGGCCCGCTCCCTGTTTTGGGCGGGGCAGATCTGCCTATGCTGCTGGGCCTTTCGGCCGCCGCGGCCACAGAGGTTCTGGGGCGCCTGGCGCTGGGGATTGGTTTTTACTTTTGTGCCATTGTGTTGCAGCGTGGCGCGGAACTACAGCAGCAAGCGGACGAGACTTTATAAGGGGGCCTTGCTTTGGCAATTATACTGCGCCTAGACCGCGTGATGGCCGACCGCAAGATGAGCCTAAACGAACTGGCCGCGCGGGTGGGCATCTCCAATGTCAACCTCTCCAACATCAAAACCGGGAAGATTAGCGCCATCCGTTTTTCCACCCTAAACGCCATCTGCGAGGTGCTGGAATGCCAGCCCGGGGATATTTTGGAGTTCCAGCGTGAAAAACCGGCAGAAAACGGGTAGGCGTGATGATAAATACCGTGATAATACGACGTATTGAAAAGCGCGAAAAAAACTCTTGCATTCCATGCAGGAGTTTGCTATTATATACAGGCGACTGTGAATGCCTATAACTATGCGTTGTGGGCGCAAAGCGTTGAAGCGGGAGGTTGCGGCAGGTTTTAGCCAAAGGCCATGCCGGTTTTTCCGCAGAGCTATGTCGGGTCAAAGAACCGGGCGACAAATACTGACGGCAAAGGGATACGTTTTTCTTCCCAAAGGAAGATAAACCAATGTCTACCCTGTTTCGGGCAGGGGCTTTGCGCAGGGATGTCCGGGCGAACTGCCAAGGGGCGGTTCACCGGCTTTTCTCATGCAAAGAGATGAAACACCCGGCGCGGTGTTCAGTATTTTACGAACCGCCTGAACCACACATTATTTTAGGAGGCGATTTCATTTGGCAGTGAAAGAAAAAATTCGGATTCGTTTGAAGAGCTATGACGCAGGGCTGATTGACTCGGCGGCGGAGAAGATTGTGGAGACCGCAAAGCGCACCGGGGCGCGGGTTTCTGGCCCTATCCCCCTGCCCACAGACAAAGAGATTGTAACCATTCTGCGCGCGGTACACAAATACAAAGATAGCCGCGAACAGTTCGAAACCCGCACCCACAAGCGTCTTATCGACATTCTGAAACCGTCGAACAAGACCGTGGAGGCCCTCACCAGTTTACAACTCCCCGCAGGTGTCGAAATCGACATCAAGCTGTAAAAGCGGTTTTGCCGCTGGGGTCATGTTGGCGCGGCGCACTCTTTTATATAGAGTAGAAAGCGTCAACCAATAACCTAAGTCTTAGGAGGAACTTTCAATGCAAAAAGGATTGATCGGAAAGAAAATCGGCATGACGCAGATTTTCAACGAAGCCGGCAAAATGGTTCCGGTAACGGTTATCGAAGCCGGGCCCTGCGTGGTGGTACAGAAGAAAACCCAGGCCAGCGACGGCTACGAAGCGGTGCAGCTAGGCTACGGCGACGTGACCAGCAAGCACGTGAACAAGCCCCGCAAAGGCCATTTCGACAAAGCGGACGTGGCCCCGAAGAAAACCCTGCGGGAATTCAAGTTCGACAAGATTGACGATTTTAGCATCGGCGATATCTTGAAAGCCGACGTGTTTGCCGAGGGCGACAGGATTGACGTAACCGGCCAGAGCAAGGGCAAAGGGTACGCCGGTACCATCAAGCGCTGGAACGGCCATGTGATGCGCAAGACCCACGGCACCG
>CAYYLW010000089.1:0-11246 GCA_964472465.1 uncultured Oscillospiraceae bacterium
CAAAGCCCGGGACGGCCATTACGCGGTTGCCCAAATCAACATCAACAACCTGGAATGGACCAAAGCGGTTCTGCTAACGGCAGAGGAACTGAAAAGCCCTGTGATTCTAGGCGTTTCCGAAGGGGCCGCCAAATACATGACGGGCTTTGAGACCGTGACCCAAATGGTGCGCGCCATGGACAAAAGTTTGCAGATTACCGTACCGGTGGCCCTGCACCTGGACCACGGCACCTACGAAGGCGCCATGAAATGTATCGACGCCGGGTTCACCTCTATCATGTTTGACGGCAGCCATTATGCCATTGAAGAGAACATCGACAAAACCGCCGAACTGGTGCGCCTGGCGCACGAGGCGGGGATGAGCATTGAGGCCGAGGTGGGTAGCATTGGCGGCGAAGAGGACGGCGTTGTGGGCATGGGCGAAGTGGCCGACCCCGCCGAGTGCAAACGCATTGCCGACCTGGGCATCGACTTCTTGGCCGCCGGTATTGGCAACATCCACGGCGTGTACCCCCCGAACTGGAAGGGCCTGGATTTTGCCGCGCTGCAAAACATCCACGAAGCCACCGGCGGCATGCCCCTGGTGCTGCATGGCGGCACGGGCATCCCCAGCGAGATGATTCAGAAAGCCATTGGCCTGGGCGTCTCCAAAATCAATGTGAACACCGAGTGCCAGCTCTCCTTTGCGGCGGCCACCCGCCAGTATATTGAGGACGGCAAAGACCGCCAGAGCAAAGGGTTCGACCCCCGCAAGCTGCTGGCCCCCGGCGTGGAGGCCATCAAAGAAACCGTGCGTGAAAAGTTTGAGATGTTTGGCAGCGTGGGCAAAGCCTAAACCGTCACACACAAAAAGTGTTCTTGACATCTGCGGGTAAATCTGATACTTTTACAAACAGAATCATGCCCAAATGCTGAGAAAAGGACGGACGCCGGATAGGGGCACGCCCCCAAACCCACCCTGTACAGAGAGCTGTTGGCCGCTGCGAAACAGCCAGGGATTTCCGCCGCCCCATCGCCTTGGAGCAGCCCGCCGAAACGCAAATGCGCGGTAGAGCGGGACGGTTGCCCCCGTTACAGGGCGGGTGCGTTGATGGACGCGCCCCAAAGGTGGCCGGTTTTTTCACCGGCAACAAGAGTGGTACCGCAGGCTTGCCCCTGTCTCTTTTGGAGATGGGGGCTTTTGTTTTTTATGGATTTAGGAGGTTCTGTATGTCTCTCACGCTGGACAAAATCTACCACGCGGCCTATGCGCTGAAAAGCGCCGCCCGCACCACCGACCTGATTGCCGCCGCGCCCGAACTGTGCAAAAATAGCAAGCTCTACCTCAAAACAGAAAATTTGCAGGTGACGGGCTCTTTCAAGTTACGGGGGGCCTACTATAAAATTAGCCAGCTCTCCGAGGAGGAGAAGGCGCGGGGCATCATCGCGTGTTCGGCGGGCAACCACGCCCAAGGGGTGGCCCTGGCCGCCCAGCACAGCGGCATCCCGGCCCTCATTTGTATTCCGGATTCCGCCCCCATCTCCAAGGTGGAGGCCACCCGCCGTTACGGCGTTGAGGTGGAATTGGTGCCCGGCAGCTACGACGACGCCTATGCCCGCGCCTTAGAGATACAAAACGAGCGGGGTCTCACCTTTATCCACCCCTTCAACGATGAAAATGTGATAGCGGGCCAGGGCACCATCGGCCTTGAAATTCTGGACCAAATGCCCGATGTAGAAGCCGTGGTGGTGCCGGTGGGCGGCGGGGGGCTGATTGGCGGGGTGGCCTTCGCCATCAAGAGCCTGCGGCCCCAGTGCCAGGTGTACGGCGTGCAGGCGGCGGGGGCGGCCTCCATGCTGCGCAGCATCCAAAAAGGGAAAATCACCACCCTGCCCGCCGTCTCCACCTTTGCCGATGGCATTGCCGTCAAACAGCCCGGAGACCTCACCTTTGAGCTCTGCCGCCGCCATGTGGACGGGCTGGTGGACGTTTCGGAGGACGAGGTGGCCGCCGCCATTTTGGCCCTGATGGAAAAACAGAAGATGGTGGCCGAGGGGGCGGGCGCCGCCGCTTTGGCCGCCCTGATGGCGCACAAGCTGGACCTGGGCGGCAAAAAAACCGTCTGCCTGGTATCAGGGGGCAATATCGATGTAAACATCCTCAGCCGGGTCATCACACGGGGGCTGGTGATGAGCGGGCGGAACACCTCCCTCACCATCGCCCTCATCGATAAACCCGGCCAGCTGGAGGGGGTGTCCCGCACCATCTCCCGCTGCGGGGGGAACGTGGTTTCGGTACAGTATGACCGCAGCGACCCCAGCATGGCCATCAATAGCTGTTTTCTCACCCTGGCGCTGGAAACGCGCGACCATGCCCAAATCGAAGAAATCCACCGCGCGCTGGCCGCCGAGGGTTTTGAAATTCTGCCCTCTACCTACTGCCCCTGCTCCATCGGTTAGCCCAGGAAACCCCTGCCCGCCGCTTGAAGGCCCCCTGCCGGGGTGCTATACTGGTGCTACCACACCAAAAAAAGGAGCCTGCCATGCTGGGAGAAAAACCAAACATCAAAGAGGTATCGGCCCGCCTGCGCTGCCTGGCGGTTTTCCGGCAACTGCTGGAAAACCAGACCCTTTCCCGGCTGCTTGCCCTATGGGAGGCCGAGCCCGCCGAACGCCCGGGGCTTTACTGCCATTTTGTGGCCTCCCTGTACGAGGAAGGCGGAGACCTGGGCAGCCTGCTGCTGCGCCTGTGCCTGGAAAGCGGCAACCCCGTGGTGCGCCTGCGGGCCGCCGGGCAGGAGGTGCCCCCCTACATGGAGCGCGCCTTGGCCGAGGAACTGGCCGGTTTTACCGCCCTTTCCCTGCTTCCCCCCGAGGATTTCGCCTCCCTGGCGGCGGGGCCGCTGCGCCAAAGCGCCGTGTTGCCCATTTTCCAAAACACCTACTATGATTTCAGCGCCCTGTACACCCGCCGCTTGGCCGAAATCTCCACGCGCGGCTATGGCATTTTTACCGCTTCCCACATGTTTACCCTGGGGGTAAACGGCGCCTTATGCCCCGTGCAAAAGCCGGACCCCCAGCGCCTTAGTGAGCTGATTGGCTACGAGCGGGAACGCGGTGCGGTGCAAATGAACACCCGGGCGCTGCTGCGCGGGCTACCCGCGGCCAACATTTTGCTGTACGGCGACGCGGGCACGGGGAAAAGCAGCACCGTAAAAGCCCTGGCCAACGAGTACAAAGACCGGGGCCTGCGCCTTGTGGAGGTGCGCAAGGACCAAATCTACCACATCCCCGGGCTCATGGGCCAACTGGCCGATAACCCCCTCAAATTTATCCTGTTCATCGATGACCTCAGCTTCCCCCACGACGACGCAGATTTCACGGCCCTCAAGGCCATTTTAGAGGGGAATGTGGCCGCGCGGCCGGGCAATATTGTGGTGTATGCCACCAGCAACCGCCGCCACATGCTGCGCCAGATGAACTCTGACCGCCTTTCCGACGAGCTCTCCCTTTCAGACACCCTGGAAGAGGAGGCCAGCCTTTCGGCGCGGTTCGGGCTCACCGTCACCTTCCTGCGCCCCGGGCGGGATTTGTTTGCCGAGATTGTGCGGCAATTGGCCAAGGAATATGACCTGCGCACCCCGCCGGAGGAACTGCTGGCTAAGGCGGAGGTGCATGTGCTGCGCCAGGGTGGGCGTAGCCCCCGCGCCGCGCGCCAGTTTATTGAACTGATGAAGGCCGGGGAGGAAGATGGCCCGGACGGTTTTCCACTTTAACCCCTGGAAAAATTTCCCCGGCATCTGTTTTTCGTTTCACAAAAGGGGTATACTGTTCGTATGCTCACACTCTGGAAGGAGTGTACCGCATGCTGAAGAACATTCATATCAACCTGGAAACCCTGGAAAAAATGCTGTATTTTTGGCAGGCCTCCAGCGAAGGGGAAAAAGTAGCCGAGGACTATTTGGCCGACGTAGCCGCCGCGCCAGAGATGGCTCTCATCTATGACGAGGAGCTGAATGCGGACGGTGTGCGCAAGGTGCTCAGCGCCATCACCAACCGCGAACAGATGAACGAGCCCACCAAACGGGAATGGAAACTGTGGAACAACAACATGTGGGTGATGGAGGAACAACTGCTGCGCGACAACATGGTGCGGCCCATCAAAACCCTGAACGCCGACGCCCTGGTGGAAAAGGTGAACGCCAAGAAAGACCTGCCCCACGAGACTGTAGAGATTCTGTTCATCCCCGGCACCGCCGAAGAATACCTCATCAGTGATAACCGCCTGATTATCAATTTTTTCAAGATTCAGGCCGATTTGTTCGACGAGGAAAAGGTGACCATTGCCGATAAGCCCGTGCTGGACTACATTGAAGAAAAGCTGCTGGAGATGAACTAAAGCGGCTATAGGAACTGGGTCTGTTATCTAAACAACACGATAGCCCCGCGCCTTCATGGCGTGGGGCTATCCGCTTTTTTCTGTTGATGCGTTTTGGGCCCCTGGGCATAGAACCACGATGGGGGTTCCTCGCTTGCCGCCCTATTTTTTCACCGCCTGGTTAGCCACCATTTTCCCACAGCAACTCCCGCAAAAAGGCGATGTCGTTGCTTGCGGGCAGGCCCTCGGCGGTGGGGGTTTCGCCAAAGCGCAGCATCTCGGGGGTTTCTACCGTGTACAGGGGCCAATCGTCCCCGCGCTGGCCAGCGCCACCGTTCGGGTCTCCGTTTTGAATGAAGCCCAGCCAGCGCCCGTGCAAATCCTCTTTAAACGCCTCGCCCTCTTCGTCCAGCGTTGCGCCCAGCGCGGCCAGGGTATCGAACACAAACGGCAGTTCTGCGCCGTGCTGCACCCCCAGTTTCCCGGATGGCAGCCCCGCGGGCAAATGGTCTAACTGGTAATAGTACACCGCCTGCCCACGCAGGCTGAGTTCTTCGGCAAAGATATCGTTCCCCAGGCGGAAGCCCAGCCGCACCAGTTCCCGCGCACGCTGGGTGGGGGTGTTTTCTTTGTCCACCGGGAAGCGGGCCTCCACCTCGGCCGCCCGCTCGCCAAAACAGCGCTGCAACAGCTCTGTGTAGGTGGACGCGCCAATGCCGTTGGGAATAAAAAGGGTCCCTTCATCGGTATTGAAACCCGCCAAAATGGGCACATCATTCATCTCGCCGCGTTGCACCGCGCCGTAGGGGTCCTCGGGCAGCACCATCCCATCAAACACCGGCGCAAAATAAAACGCGCTGGGCTTGGTGATATCGGTAGAAAAGACGCTGTTTTTCACCAGGTCCTCCGCCGGCAGGGCGCGCAGGGCGGCCAAATCCGCCTGGCCCATGTTCGTCTCTGTGCCACCGGCCTTCAGCTTTTCGGCAAAGGCGTTGCCCATGGCAAGGGCCTGGTTCATGTCACCCCCGGCCTCCGGGCAAATCATCGCCTGCCCCAGGCTGTTCCCACTCTCTAAAATGGCCCGTGCAAACAGGCCCTCCGCCATGGGGCTCATCATCATATTGGAAACACTGAACGCACCCGCGCTTTCGCCGCTGATGGTGACGTTCGCAGGGTTGCCCCCAAAGGCGGCAATGTTGTCCCGCACCCATTCCAGGGCAAAAATCTGGTCCATCACCCCCGCATTGCCCGGGCTGCCATATTCCTCCAGCGCGGCCTGGGTGGAAAGGAAGCCCAGCGCATTCAGCCGGTAGGCCACATTCACTTGAATCACGCCGTCCTTGGCAAAACGCTGCCCACTGTACATGGCATTGCTGGGCGAACCCGACGCGAAGCCCCCGCCGTGGAAAAACACCAGCACGGGCAGGTTCCCCTGCTGGGGGGCGTCCTCCGGGGCCCAGATGTTCAGGTACAGGCAGTCCTCGTTCATACCGTTGGCCGCCGCCTTGCCGGTTTGCATGGCGTCCGGCTTAAACTCGGTGCAGGGCAGGGTTTCCCCCCAATTGGCGGGGGCCTGTGGCGGGGCAAAGCGCAGTTCCCCCACGGGCGGGGCCGCGTAGGGAACCCCCTTAAACGCCGTCACGCCCTCCTCGGTTTGCCCTTCCACACGGCCATAGCTGGTTTCCACCACCGGCCAGATATCTGGCTGGGCCTGGCTGTTTGCCACCGCCTGCGGTATAGCCGCAGACGACGAAACCACGCCCGAAGGCGCCGTGCTTTCGGCCCCTGGCGCGCTGCCAGCGGGCGCCTTGCCCGCCGTGCAGCCCGTGGCGCCCAGCCACAAGGCTGCCGCCAATACCCCTGCCATCAGTTTCTTCATGCTGCTGTGCTCCTTGTATTATCGTGGTCTTTTCAGTATACCCCTGCCGCCATTATTCGGCAAGCCTGGGTTCAAGCGCCCATTTAGAAAGAAGCGCCCCCGCTGTACGGGAGCGCTTGCTTTGCTATTCTTACTCGCCCAATTTCTCTTTGGCGCCACTGGTGAGGAACTTGTATACCAGGGCCGCTATGGCCGCACCCACCAGCGGGGCCAGCAGGAACACCCACACCTGGCCCAGCGCTTCGCCGCCGGCCAAAAGGGCAGGCCCAAAGCTACGGGCGGGGTTTACCGAGGTGCCGGTGAAGGGCACGCCCAGGATGTGCACCAGGGTGAGGGTGAGGCCGATGACAATGCCCGCCACCGAGGAGAACTCCGGTTTAGAGGTAACACCCAGCACCGCAATCACGAACACAAAGCTCAGCACCACTTCCACAATGAAGGCGTTCACCGGGCTCTGGCTCAGCATCACGCCGCCGTAGCTGTTTTGGCCCAGGGCCGCAAAATCGCCCAGGATGCCGCCCAGCAGGGCCGCGCCCGCAATACCGCCCAGGAACTGCGCCACCACATAGCCAATAAAATCCGTCACGCTCATTTTGCCCGAGAGCAACACCCCCAGCGAAACAGCGGGGTTGATGTGGCAGCCGGACACGTTGCCAATGGAATAGGCCATGGCCACGATAACCAGGCCAAAGGCAAAGGCGATGAGCAGGGTGGACAGGGCCAGCGGAACGCCCCCGGCCAGCCCGGCGTCGCCAATCAAGGTGTTTGCGCCCACGGCCGCACCACAGGCGAACACCACCAGAACAGCGGTGCCAATAAACTCAGCAATATACTTTTTCATCCTCACACATACCTCCTGTAAATTTGGACTCAGTGAATCAATGCTTATCTAATATAGGCGTACAGCACGGCTTCGTCAATAGATATCACTTGATTTTTCGTTGTTTTTCGGGACAAACTTTGTGTAAAATAGCACGGTTTTTGTAGCCTGTATGCAAAACGGGCGGCCCCCTTTTGCGGGGGCCGCCCTGCCTACCATTCTTCTAGCTTTCAGAGACAAAGATACAATTTCTTGTTTTACCGTTTATTCCAGCACAGCGCCCCTGTTGGCCCCGGCCACTTGCCTGCGGTAGCGGCGCAGCCAACCGGTGGCGGCGTTTTCTTTGGGCACAAAGCAGGCCCGGCGTTTTTCCAGTTCCGCCTCCTCCACCCGCAGGTTCAGGCTGTGGGCCGGGATATCAATTTCGATGATATCCCCCTCGCAAATCAGGCCAATCTCCCCGCCGCTGGCGGCCTCGGGGCACACATGCCCAATGGAAGCCCCCCGGCTGGCGCCCGAAAAACGCCCGTCGGTGATGAGGGCCACGCTGGAAGCCAGGCCCATCCCGGCCAGGGCACTGGTGGGGTTTAGCATCTCGCGCATACCGGGGCCACCGCGGGGGCCTTCGTAGCGGATGACCACCACGTCCCCCGCCTTGATACCCCCGGCATAGATGGCCTCAATGGCGGCCTCCTCCCCGTCGAACACCCGTGCGGGGCCTTGGTGGCGCAGCATTTCCTCGGCCACGGCGCTCTGTTTCACCACGGCCCCCTCCCGCGCGATGTTCCCCCACAACACGGCGATGCCGCCGCTTTGCGAATAGGGGTTGCCCGCTTCGCGCAGCACTTCAGGGTTGCGGTTTTGGGCTTTTGCAATGTTCTCACCCACGGTTTTGCCCGTCACGGTGGGCAGGCTTACATCCAATTTCCCGGCCTTGGCCAGTTCGGCCATCAGCGCGGGCACACCGCCCGCGGCGTCCAGGTCTTGAATATGGGCCGGGCCCGCGGGGGCCAGGTGGCAAAGGTTTGGCACCTGGGCATTCAGCGCATTGATGTCTTCCAGTTCCAGCTTTACCCCAGCTTCGTGGGCGATGGCCAGCAGGTGCAGCACGCTGTTGGTGCTGCAACCAATGGCCATATCGCAGCACAAGGCGTTTTTTACGGCTTTCTCGGTGAGGATATCCAAAAAGCGGATGTTCTTCTCCAGCATCTGCATCACCTGCATGCCCGCGTGCTTGGCCAGCATGGTGCGCTTGGCGCTTACCGCGGGAATGGTGCCATTGCCCGGCAGGGCAATGCCCATCGCTTCGGACAGGCAGTTCATGCTGTTGGCGGTGTACATGCCCGCGCAGCTACCACAGCCGGGGCAGCAGCCCTGCTCGGTTTCGGTCAGTTGTTCGTCGTCAATCAGCCCGGCTTTGCGCGCGCCCACGGCCTCGAAAATATTCGAAAGGCTGATCTCCCGGCCCGCGTCGCTGCCGGCCATCATGGGCCCGCCGCTCACCAGCACGGTGGGCAGGTTCAGCCGCGCGGCGCCCATAATCATCCCCGGCACAATCTTGTCGCAGTTGGGCACCAGCACCAGCGCATCGAAACCGTGGCTCTTGCTCATGGTCTCCACGCTGTCGGCAATCAATTCCCGGCTGGGCAGGCTATAGCGCATACCCTCGTGGCCCATGGCAATGCCGTCGCACACGCCAATGGAGGGCACCAAAATGGGGGTACCCCCGGCCATGCGCACCCCGGCTTTCACCGCGTCGGCCAATTTGTCCAGGTGGATGTGCCCCGGCACTATTTCACTAAAGGCGCTGATGACACCCACCAAGGGGCGTTCCAGCTCTTCTTTTGTGTAGCCCATGGCATAGAACAGGCTGCGGTTGGGCGCGCGTTCCACGCCCAGGGTCACCTTGGCGCTCTGTTGCTTGTTCATAGAATACCCTCCCATCAGGCAGAGACCGTAGCACCCATTTTGGCAAAAAAGGTGTTACCATTCCCAAAAAAACTTTCTTTATAAAACCGCCGCGAACCTCTGTTCGCGGCCGTTTGGGGGTGCGGGGGGGCATTGCCTCCCCGCTATTTTTACCTTATCCTTTACCTTTCCAGCAAAGCCCGCTTTTACTTGTCGTCCAGCCAGCTCATCATCTTGCGCAGGTCTTTGCCCACATGTTCCAGCTGCTGGTCGTCGTTCATGCGGCGGGTGGCCAAGAAACGCGCCTTGCCGCCCGCGTTCATCTCCTGTATGAAATCGCTGGCAAACTCGCCGTTTTGAATCTCGTGCAGGACTTTTCTCATCTCCTGGCGCGTCTGGTCGGCAATCACACGGGGGCCCACGCGATAATCGCCATATTCGGCGGTGTTGGAGATGGAATAGCGCATGTAGGAGAAACCACCCTGGATGATGAGGTCCACGATGAGTTTCATCTCGTGCACGCACTCAAAATAGGCCATTTCGGGGGCATAGCCCGCCTCCACCAGGGTTTCAAAGCCCGCGCGCATCAGCTCGGTAACGCCGCCGCACAGAACGGCCTGCTCGCCAAAGAGGTCGGTCTCGGTCTCCTCTTTGAAAGAGGTTTCCAAGATGCCCGCGCGGCCCGCGCCAATGCCGGCGGCATAGGCCAGGGCATGGTCTTTGGCACGGCCGGAAGCGTCCTGGTAAATGGCGATGAGGCTGGGTACGCCCGCGCCTTCCAAATACTGGCTGCGTACGGTGTGGCCGGGGCCTTTCGGGGCCACCATCACCACATCTATGTTGGCGGGGGGCTGAATTTGCTTGTAGTGGATGTTGAAGCCGTGGGCGAACATCAACACATTGCCCTCGCTCAGGTTTGGCTCAACGCTGCTTTTGTAGATGCTGGGGGCCAGCTCGTCCGGCACCAGCAGCATGATGAGGTCGCCCTGTTTGGCGGCTTCGGCGGCGCTCATCACGGGCAGGCCGGCTTTTTCGGCCGCGGCCCAGCCGGGGCCGCCTTCACGCGCGCCCACCACCACGGTAACGCCGCTTTCGCGCAGGTTTTGCGCATGGGCATGGCCCTGGCTACCAAAGCCGATGATGGCAACGGTTTTGCCGTCCAGCAGCGAGAGGTTGCAATCTTTGTCATAGTATTTCTGAATCATGGTGTCTCCATCTCCTTTTATATACTACCTAAAAAATATATCTCTACCGTATTGAATATTTCGGGGAAAAAACCCGTTTATGGGCCTTCTTCACCCTAGCAGTTCGGGGCGAAAATGTCAAAGCTATTTTGTCCTAGCCCAGCATTCTTTCAGTTGTCTTCGTCCTCTTCTCCCTCAGCGCCCATCACGCCACTGCCGCGCTCTAGGGCTGTAACGCCGGTGCGGCACATCTCCAAAATTTGGTACTGCCCCACCACCGCCAAAAAACCGTCTATCTTGCCGGGCTTCCCGGTCAATTCCACCACCATGCTATCCACCGAAAGATCCACCACGCTGGCTTTGTAGATTTCGGCGGCTTCACGCACCACGCTGCGCTGGCTTTCATCCGCTTGAATCTTCACCAGCAGCAGTTCCCGCTGGATGCTGGTGTCTGGGTTCAGGGCCACCACCTGCCGCACCTCGTGTAGCTTGCCCGTTTGGCTTAAAATTTGTTGCAGGGTATGCTTATCTCCGTTTGTGGTAATGGTGATACGGGACACCCTGTCGTTGTTAGTGGCCGAAACGGTGAGGCTATCGATATTGAAACCCTTGCGGGCAAATAGGCTGGAAATACGGGCCAACACGCCCGCGTTGTTGTCCACCAGCATCGAAACCACTTGCTGTTTTATGTCACTCATCGCTGTCTCCTCCTTCCTGCACACTCAGTCAAAAATCATCTCGGCCACGGTTTTGCCCGAAGGTATCATGGGCAGCACCAGTTCGTCGCGGCTGATGGGGCACTCCACCCAGGCGGGGCCCCCGCAGGCCAGGGCCTCGGCAAAGGCTTTGCGGAAGGCCTCGGGGGTGCTGGCGCGGTAACCTTTGGCGCCAAAACCCTCGGCCAATTTCACATAGTCGCTTTTACGCCCCGGCGTGGTTTGGGAATAGCGGTCCCCATAAAAGCTGTGCTGCCACTGGTGCACCATACCCAGCACCTGGTTGTTCAAAATAACGGTGACCACCGGCAGGCCGTAGCTCACGGCGGTGCAGCACTCGTTCATGTTCATGTGGAAGCTGCCGTCGCCGGTGATATGCACC
>CAYYLW010000090.1:0-10822 GCA_964472465.1 uncultured Oscillospiraceae bacterium
CAGCGCCTAAACCTTATGCGAAAAAAAACGAGCGCGGCGTGGCTGCCGCCGCAGACGATGCTTAAATAGTTTAGCATAGAAAAGTGTGGCTGTCAACGCAGAAGGGGGGCATTTCCCACTTTTTCTTTACATCATCTGCCGTTTCCCCTATAATCTTATTTATATACAAGCATCAGCAAAGCGCCGCGGCGCGGTGGAGGAAACCATGGTACTGCTGGACGAAGTAAAAAGACAGCTACAAGAACTGGCCCCCGAGGTAGAGGATTTGGGCGAAGCCCTGGGGGTGGCGGTGAAAACACGGCGGCTGGAAGAACTGGAGCTTCGGTCTTCCAAGGCGGAATTTTACGATGACCCCGATGCCTCGGCCAAAATATTTAGTGAGATGAGCGCCCTGCGCGACAACCTGGCCCAATATGCCCGTTTACAAGAGCTTTTGGCCGACGCCCAAACCCTGCTAGAGCTTTGGGAAGAGGGGGGCGAGGAAGCCGCCGCCGAATGCGAGCAGGCTGTGGCCCAACTGGCCCAACAGGCCGAACATATGCGCCTGTGCGCCCTGCTTACCGGCGAGTATGACAAGAACAACGCCATTATCACCTTCCACGCAGGCGCAGGCGGCAAAGAAGCGCAAGACTGGGTAGAGATGATGCTGCGGATGTACCAGCGCTGGGCGGCCGACCACGGCTTTAAAACCACCCTCCTCGACTATTTGGCCGGGGAGGACGCCGGGGTGAAAAGCGCTTCGGTTCTGGTGGCTGGGGAAAATGCCTATGGGTTTTTAAAAAGCGAGAACGGGGTGCACCGGCTGGTGCGCGTCTCCCCTTTCGATTCCTCCGGCCGCCGCCACACCAGCTTTGCCTCGCTGGAAGTGATGCCCGAAATTGAGGAAGACCTCAACATCCACCTGCGCCCCGAAGACGTCAAAATGGACGTGTACCGTGCCTCGGGCGCGGGGGGCCAGCACGTGAACAAAACCTCTAGCGCCGTGCGCCTCACCCACCTGCCCACCGGCATTGTGGTGGCCAGCCAGGCCCAGCGCAGCCAGGTGCAAAACCGCGAATACGCGGAGCGTATGCTTATTTCAAAACTTATCCAAATTAAGGAGCAGGCCCACCTGGATAAGATAGACGACATCAAGGGTGTGCAAAAGGACATTGCCTGGGGCAGCCAGATACGCAGCTATGTGTTCATGCCCTATACCTTAGTAAAAGACCACCGCACCGGGTTTGAAAACGGCAACGTGAACGCCGTGATGGACGGTGAGCTGGACGGTTTCATCAACGCCTATCTAAAGGCCGCTGCGGCCGGGGTGCTGGGCGAAGCCGCCGCCGAGGAGATGTAAAAGACGGCGGGGCTATGCCTCGCCGTCTTCAAAATTCAGCACCCAGGTGTGGTGGTTGCCTTGCCCTGCCCAGCGCAGGGCGTTTTGGTGGGTGTCGATGGCGATATCCAGCCGCTTGCCTTTTATGGCGCTGCCACTGTCCTCCACCCGGCGCAGGCCCACCCCCTCAATATACAGCCAGGTGCCGGGGGGCAGCACGTTCCAATCGGCCGCACAGGTAATGCCTGGCGTGGGCACCGTGCCCGAAGCCGTGACGCCATTGCCCCCGCAGATATGCGGGTACACTTCGCAGCAGTAGGCCGTGGCGTAATACTCCCCCACATATTCCAGTTTTAGGCTGTCCACTAAATTCACACTGGCCTGGTTGAGTTCTTCGTTCTGGCTGGCCAAGGCGGCGTTTTCCTCCCGCGCGGCCTTTAATTCTGTCTCCAAAGCTTCCAATTGGCTGGATAGCGCCAGCTCTTCGTCCAGTTGTTGTTGCTGCTGCGCCAGATATTCTGCCCCGGTGCGGTACTCTGTTTGCGCCGGGCTGGCCTTGGCATCCAACATAAAGAACACCACCGAAAGCGTGGTGGCCGCCGCCAATGCAGAAATTGCAATTTTGGCCCGTTTTTCGGTGAGCAGCGTTCTGTGCATACCCTTCTCCTATGCGCGGTTCCCTGGTGCCTATCCCGCGGTAAAGCGGCCGGTTTATTCTGCCAGGCCGCTTTTTTCTGGTAATTTCAGCCGCCCCAAAGGGCGGCGAAGAGTGTCAAAAAAACATCAGCCGGAGAAAAAGGGATGCAGTGCAAGAAAACAAAAATTCGCGCAACGGCGCATATTCAATAGTTGTAACGGCAGCGTGAATTTGCAGTTGACGCAGCAATGCGCACTTTTTCGACAGGCTGAGCCGCCCCAAAGGGCGGCGTATTTGTAGTATAGCACAAAGCCTTTGGCAAAAAAAGTGCTCCCACCGCCGCCCCGCGCAGGGCCGCGGTGCCAAAATGCCTTGCACGCTAGCATCCTTTCCCTGCACTGGCCAGTAAACCCCCACGAAAAGGCCTATTCTTTTCCGCGTACGGCTAAAGTTTTTCTCCCCCCTGCCGAAAGCTTAGATAAGGTTGATTCTAAGGCAAAGGGGTGCGGTCATGTCTTTACGGGTTGGGCAACCAACACAATCCTATAGCTGGGAAAACGTCAAGGTTACGAAGCAGACGTCCACCACAGTACAGTATCGGCTTTCCAAAGAGAGCTGGCGGCGGCTTGAAGATATCCGGAACGGCTTTATGAAACAAATACAATCCTTGGAAACCCAGCGGGACGAGCAAACCCGCAGCCGCCTTGAGCAGGGAGAGAAGCTTGAGAATATCCACAAGGATTTAAACGGGCTACAAAGCCAAATTGATGCCCTGTATACGGCCAGTTTTGAAGCGGAGCAAAACATGCTGGCGCAAGTGGACCCCTCCGAGATTGTAAGCAAGGTGAGCACCCCGCTGCATGCACCGGATGGCTTTTCCCCTGCGCAGCGGCCCCTGGCCGATGCCACCACCCCGGTGCGTGAACGCCTCAAAGAGGACAAAAGCACTGCCGAAAGCACCTCCGTCTCCCGCCAGCGCAAGCGCAAACCCTTGGCGGAAAAAAGCGGCTTTCAACCACTGTTTGCCAACAACCCCTCCATGAGCAATAGCCTGCGCCGCAAGGGCGATAGGCTGACCATCAGCGAAAGCGGCAAGCTGGAACAACTGATGCAGCATATAGAGGAACGCAAAGAAGCCCTGGCGGAACAAAAGCAGCTACTGGTGGAAAACACCCTGGCGCGGGGCGGTAGCCTGGAGGATATTGAGGAACCGCTGAAAGGCTTTGAGGAGCAAATGCTGGCGCTGGACGAGCAACTGGCCGAAGCCCTCAGCCGCCAGACCCAATTGATGGCCGAGGAACTGCACCCCAAACGGGGGGGCGAGGAAAAGAAAGCCGAAACAGACCCCCGGCAAGACAGCCCCGAGGGCCGCATTTTTCAGCTTTCGCACCTGGCAAGCCGTATGGCCGTAAGCGAAACTGCGCTAAAAACCTCCGGCGAGGTGAAGGGCGCGTCCCGCATTGCCACAGCCGAACTAAAATTGGACGATTTGCGGGTGGAAACCCGTTATTACCGCCGTATAGCCGAAGAGAAAATAGCCGGTTTGGCCCGCGGGGAAAGCGGCGGCAAGCCCAGCCCTGCAGAGATGCAGTCCATGCGGGCAGCCAGGCGCGCCTATGCCAAAGAGATGCGCCAGGTGGAGAGAGAGACCGCCCAGGAAATTGCCCGGCTGGATGAGATGGGCGCGGAAAACCTGGGCGAGGTACAAGAAAGCCTGCGCCCGGCCCCACCGGAGCAGGAAGAACCCGGCGAAGAGAAGGAAATGGCCCCCAGCGGCCAAGAGGCCTAGCCGCACTTGCCAGCAAGGGCACACGCAAAAAATAGCCTGCCCATCGGGCGCCTTATGGCCCGGTGGGCCATTTTTCTGCCCGTTACACCCTGGGAAGAGTTTTGAATCAATAAAACGATAATACGTTTTAAGCGTGATAGAAATCCAATACCACAAAAAAACATCTGCAAAAAATGGACAAATTTTGAAGAAAGCAAAAACGCCCTCTCGTTATGATTGACAGAAGGCGGAAAACACCGGGGCGGCAAGAGACCGCCGGAAAAACGGTGAGAGGAGGCGGTGAGGCTGGCAACATGAATGAGGAACAATTCGCTCATATGATAACGCAGTACGAGCGGCTGGTTTACACCATCTGTTACCAGTTCACACGGGACCACCACACCGCCGAAGACCTTGCGCAAGACGCCTTCCTTTCCGCCTACACCCATATGGATTCCTGCCCCAGTGAAAACCCCAAAGCCTGGCTGGCACGCATTGCCACCAACAAGGCGAAGGACCACCTCAAAAGCGCCTATCACCGCCGTGTATGCGCCGCCGATGACGAGAGCATGCCGCAGGACAAAGGCGTACTGTTTGGCAAAGAGGAACTGCCGGAGGATATCACCATATCAAGGGACGAGGCCCAAAGCATCTCGGGGCAGATTCTGGCCCTGAAAGAGCCCTACCACCAAGTGGCCGTGATGTTCTTTTTGCAAGAGCGCAGCGTAGACGAGATATCCCGCGCGCTGTGCCGCCCACCCAAAACGGTGCACACACAGTTGTACCGGGCCAAGAACATCCTGCGGCAGAGCATTACAGAGAAAGGAGACGGCACACATGGAGCTGTTCCATAACGATGGGCACCTGAGCGATGAAGGCCTTCATGCAATCTTGGAGGGAAGCTTAAGCGAACTGGAAAACCTAGAAGCCAGCGAACATTTGGGGTATTGTGTCCCCTGCTTAGAGCGCTACCTCAGTGTACTGGAAGCCGGGGAGCTGATGCAGCCTGAAACCCCGCTGAAAGACAGCATTCTGCGCCGCATAGGCCGCAGGGCCAGGCGGGTCTTCTTTAGCCGGTTCGCCACCGTGGCCGCCGCCGCCTGCCTGGTGCTGGCATTTGGTGGCAGTGGGCTATACACGTCCATGGTTAACCCCCAGCGGGAAGGCCGCACACCCGAGGCCAGCCAGAGCCAAAACTTCGGCCAAGAACCCGGGCCCAGCCTGGCCACTCGCCTAAGCCAAGCCACCGCAGAACTTCCCAACACCCTGTTTGGCTGGCTAAGCCCACAAGAGAGCAACGGCACCCCGGACGACGACCAAAACCAGAATCAACCAAGCGGGCAAGGCGAGCAAGACCCGGCCAACTCCGCCCCTGCCGGCAACAAAGACTGACGCGCCGGATAGGCAAAACGGAAAACTCATACAGCCGCAGGTGGCCACCCTACAAACGGTTTCTATCCTTTCCACACAAACCTTCTGTAAAAACGAGAGACCTTCGTACGCAAACGATAGAATGCCACACACCAACAAGTCCTACCATCCATATTCAATGAACGGGCCCCGGCCCGCACATAGGGAGAGAACACGCATGAAAAAGAATCTATTGTTCACTTGGGTAACCGCTATGTTCCCGGGCTTTGGCCAGATGTATTACGGATATATGCGGCGCGGCACCTCGCTGGCGCTGTGGTTCTGGGGGGTTGTTTTCATCAGCTCCTTCTGGGGAATGGGCCCTCTGGCCTTCGTTCTCCCGGTCATTTGGGCCTACTCCTTCTTTGATGTATTCAACATCCGTTCCCTTTCGCCCCAGCAATACGCCGCTTTTGGCGACGATTACCTGCCCAACAGCCAGTGGCTGAAAAACCGGAACCTGGAAAAACTGCTGGCCGGCGGCCGCCATAAATTTTTGGGTTGGGGTCTCATCGCCTTCGGGTGCATCCTGCTGTACAACACCCTGTTCCAGCGTCTGGTGTGGAAATTGTATGACTACATCCCCATACTGGCCAGTATTATCGAAATCATCCCCTCCTTGTTCATTGCGGGTGCGGTGATTCTGCTGGGGCTGTATGTGCTGCGCGGCAAGAACTGGAAGGCCGGCAAAAAAGAGAAAGACGACGAAGATTACACCTGGCAAACCGCCCAGGCAGCCCCTGCCAGCCAGCCGCAGCAACCCACCGGCTGGGACGTGCGGCAGAACCCTGCCCCCGCCCCCACCTGGGACTACACTGCCCCTGCTGCCGCCCCCGTAGCCCCCAGCGCCACCGTGGAGCCCGTGGTGGCCCCGGCAGAGCCCACGCTTGAAATGCCCCTGGTGCCCCCCGCCCCCAGCGCCGACATTGTGCTGAGCCTGGATGCGGATGCCCCCGCCGCAGAAACCGCTGTGGAAACACCCCAAACGCCCGAAGCTGGCGCGACAACGGAAACAGAACAAGACCTGCCCGCCGAAGCGGCCGCAGACGAAACCCCCGAAGAAAACACCGAAAAAAAGAGCGCCAAAAAGGGCAAGAAAAAAGAAACAGAGGAGGAATAGACCATGCAAGATGGAGTGTACACACCATTTGGTTTGCGTGCGCTACCAGGGGAAGAAGAACAGCGCAACAACTCGGTCTTTCATCCCCGTTCGGTGGGGGCGCTGCTCTCCCTGGCTGGCATGATGCTGTGGATGGTCTTTAGCGGGTTTTTCCGCCGGGGCTAGAACTGCCGGAAGCTTCTTCTCTTCATAAAAAAACAGCCCGGAGAACGCTCGAAATCTCGAGTTTCTCCGGGCCTTATTCTTTTTTTGAGGGTAGGGCTCCCCCGGTTTTTCAAAACCAGTGTACCGCCACCTATTTCGTATCTTTTTTCAGTGCCTTCATCCGGCTCTCATGGTTTAATATACGTTTACGGATACGGATGGTCTTAGGGGTTACCTCCACCAGTTCGTCTGCCGCCAGGAATTCCAGAGAATCCTCCAGGCTCATCACCGAGGGCGGGGTGAGGCGCAGTGCATCATCACTGCCCGAAGCGCGCACGTTGCTTTGGTGCTTGCGCTTGCAAACGTTCACGGTAAGGTCTCCAGCTTTGGGGGAAACACCCACCACCATGCCCGCGTACACCGGCTCGCCCGGGCCCACAAACAGGCGCCCGCGCTGCTGGGCGGAATACAGCCCATAGGTAACGGCCTCGCCCGTTTCGTAGCTGATGAGGCTGCCGGTTTGCCGCGAGGGCATCTCGCCCTTCCAGGGGGCATAACCCGCGCTGATGGTGTTCAGCACGCCTTCGCCGTGGGTATCGGTGAGGAATTCACTGCGGTAGCCAAACAAGCCCCGGCTGGGAATGAGGAATTCCAGGCGCATGCGGCTGTCCAGCGGGGCCATTTGCAGCAGTTCCCCCTGCCGCTGGGCCACCTTCTGCATCACAGCGCCCTGGTACTCCTGCGGCAGGTCAATCACCAACTGCTCCACCGGCTCCATCATCACGCCGTCCTCCTCGTGGGTCAACACGCGCGGCGCGCCCACCAGGAACTCAAAGCCTTCACGGCGCATGGTCTCAATCAAAATAGACAGATGCATCTCGCCGCGGCCCATCACGCGGAAACTCTCGGTGGTGTCTCCATCGTTCACGCGCAGGGCCACGTCTTTCAAGGTTTCGCGGCGCAGGCGCTCGCCAATTTGGCGGCTGGTCAGCAGTTTCCCCTCCCGGCCAGCAAAGGGGGAATCGTTCACCGAGAAGGTCATCTCCACGGTGGGGTCGTTGATTTTAAGGAAGGGCAGGGCCACCGGCTCCTCCGGGGAGGTGACCGTGTTGCCAATTTGGATATCCGTAAGGCCCGAAAAGGCCACGATGTCCCCCGCCTGGGCACTCTCTACCGGGCTCCGGCCCACGCCTTCAAAATTATACAAAGCCGTCACCCGGCCTTTTTGTTGCAGCCCCGGGTCGTTCGCGTCCACCACCAGCACGTCCATGTTCTGCCGGATGGTACCGTTTTCCACCCGCCCTATGCCAATACGCCCCACATACTCGTTGTAGTCGATGCTGGAAGCCAGCATCGAAAGCGGGGCATCGGGGTCTCCCTTCGGGGGTTTCACATATTCCAAAATGGTGTCGAACAAAGGGCGCAAGTCGCTGCCGGGGGCATCGGGCGAATAACTGGCCGTACCCTCCCGCCCGGAGGTGAACACCATGGGCGCGTCGAACTGGTCGTCGGTGGCGCCCAGGTCCATCAAGAGCTGCAAGATTTCGTCCACCACCTCTTTGATGCGGGCGTCTGGACGGTCGATTTTATTCACCACAATCACCAGGGAAAGGCTTTGTGCCAGGGCCTTTTGCAGCACGAAACGGGTTTGGGGCATGCAGCCCTCGGCGGCGTCCACCAGCAACAGTACGCCGTTCACCATCTTCAGCACCCGCTCCACCTCGCCGCCAAAATCGGCGTGGCCGGGGGTGTCCACGATGTTAATTTTTACGCCGCCATAATGCAGCCCGGCGTTTTTTGCCAGGATGGTGATGCCGCGTTCCCGTTCAATGTCGCCACTGTCCATCACCCTATCGGCCACCTGCTGGTTGTCCCGGAAGGTGCCGCTTTGGGCCAACATCTCATCCACCAGTGTGGTTTTTCCGTGGTCTACGTGGGCGATAATGGCTATGTTCCTCAGGTCGTCTCTCTGCATGGGCTGGCACGGCTCCTTAATAATGTAATATTACATATGGATTTTTTGCGTTGCAGGCATTAGTATAGCACAATTGGCCCCCGCTATGCAAAGTGCGGGGGAAACTTGCGTAGCGCCGGGGATGCTGGTATGATGAAATAGAATCAAAAGCCGCCCCTGCCTGGGCTCTGGGCCAAGGGCGGAAACGGCGAAACAGGAGCATACACGAATGAAAAAAACCACGATATATAAATGGCTGGCCGCCCTTTTGGTGGCGGCGCTTCTGGCGGGGTGCAGCACCGCCGCCCCCTCGCCAGAAAAAAGCGACACCGAAAAACAATATATTGAAACCGTCACCTACCTCTTGCCCCGCGGCTGGGAGACAGAGAGCGACCAACTGGGCGGCTACCAGCACTTTCCAAAGGATGGGGGCGCTTTGTATGTGAGCAAGGTGCTGTACCAAGCGGCAGATTTCACCCAGCCGGAAGCCGCCTACCGGGTGGCCTATTTAGAACGGGACCGCATGATGAACAGCCTAGAGGAGCCAAAGCTGCTGGAAGAAGCCGGGGATAGCTGGAAGGGCACCTACAGCGTAAGCAGCTGGTTCACCGGGCAGGTGGAGGGCAAGCGCACCAGTTTTTATGCGCGCATATTCCCCTACGATAACTACCTCTACGCTTTCTTATTCGCCTTCCCCAACACAGAAGAAAGCCAGCTACACAGCCAGTTTACCGAAATTGAGGACTCCATTTGGATTCCCTGCATGGCAGGAGACACAAGCGAATGAAAGAACTGCAAGCAAAGGTCTATGAACTCTTGCGGCTGGACGGCCCGCGTAGCCGAGGTAACCGCCGCGTCACCCTGCTTTTGGTATTCCTCATCCTGCTGGCCACCGCCGTGGTCATCATCAACAGCTTTAACGGCCTACCCCTTTGGTGGTGGGTGGTTTCCCTTTCCATCAATTTGGTGGTAACGGTGCTGTTCAGCGCCGAGTATCTGCTACGGCTTTGGGTGGCCCCGCTGCGCTTCCCGCAGCTTTCGCCCCTGCGCGCGCGGCTACGGCACATCCTCTCCCCCATGGCCATCATCGATTTACTCTCCATTTTACCGCTGTATTTGGTGATGTTTACCAAACTGGATGTGGAGTCTTTGTACACCCTGCGGCTACTGCGGCTGTTTGTGCTGCTGAAATTCAACCGCTATTTCCACACTCTGGACACCGTGATTGACGTAGTGAAAGTGAAACGCCGGGAGCTGCTGAGTTCTTTTATGGCGGTGTTTTCCCTGATGCTGATTTCCTCGGCCATGATTTACAGCGTGGAGGGCCAGGTGCAACCGGATAAATTCCCGAACATCCTCTCGGGCATGTGGTGGGCGGTAAGCACCCTGCTCACCATCGGCTACGGAGACATTTACCCCATTACGGCGCTGGGCAAGGTGCTGGCCGCCATTGTGGCCGTGCTGGGGGTAGGCATGATTGCGGTGCCCACCGGCATTGTAAGCGCGGGTTTTGTGGAAGTGATGGATAAAAAACGTGCCGAAAACGATGAAAAGCTGCGCGCTTACCGCCGCGAGAACCCCGCCGGAGCCATGCCGCCCTCCCCACCGGCGCGGCAGATGCCCCCACCTGGCGGGCGGGCCCCGGCCCCCAGAACCACCCCGGCGGGCCTTGCGGTAAAAACCCGCCCCCGGCGCAGAGTAGGCAGAGGGCCACGGCACACAGTGACACTGCGCGCAAAACCCCAGAACCATCCACCAAACCAGAAGGAAGAGGGCGGCCAATGAACCTGGTGCTATCCGTGTGCAAAGGCATTTCAACCGGTATTGTGGTTGGTTTTCTCATCGGCAGTTTCCTCCGTGCGCGCCGCAAAGAATATACCCCAGAACAAAAAGCACACGCCCAAAAATTGCTGGGCAAAGTGGTGACTGTGATACGATATATCACCTTTGCCACGCTGTGCTTGGGGCTGGTTTGGTGTATCTATTTTCTTCTGCTGGGCATTTTTAGCCCCGCACAGGCCGACTATGCAGGCAACATGTCAGAACTTATTGTGGGTCTACTCACCGCCATCTCCATCATTTTTGCCTTTCTGGAATTTTTACGCCGGGAGGGTGGAGGCACCCAGCCATAAAGGCATTTGCCACGGAGCAAGCCCGCCCCCGCACTTTTTCGATTCGCCTTCCGCCAAGCCGGGTATTTCCCCTGTTTTTTTGGCTCCGTCCGGGCCTGGCGTGTTCCGACGGCGTGGTTCTTGCCTCGCATACAAACAAGGCGTTTTATGCCAAAAATCCGCCACCCTAGGGTGGCGGATTTTTTACGCGTCTTTACACCGGCAACGATTTCTGCTCGTAGTCCACATGGTCGCCGTCTACGCCCTGTAATTTTTGGTTGCGTTTTTCAAAAAACTTGGGCGCAACCTGCGGGAACATGGCGTAGGTCAGCACGTCCTCGGGCTGGCGGGCCCATTTTT
>CAYYLW010000091.1:0-10758 GCA_964472465.1 uncultured Oscillospiraceae bacterium
AGTCTGGGGTTCGAGTCCCTAATTCCCCACCAATAAAAAACCACCTCAATTCGTTAGAGTTTTGGTGGTTTTTTATGTAATATTTTATGTGTGACAATGATAAATGCTAGATTATTATATGTAATATTAACTGCCATATAAAAAATTGATAATAAATATATGATACAATGACAGACGAATTACATTTACGAAATATAAGCCATCAAATTAATATATGTAGTATTACTCTTTTAGTACAAGAATAATATTTCCAGAGTGGCAAATATTCAGCCAAAAAACATTCTCTCTTCACCTGGCCTTCACCTAGAGTTATTATCATAAAAAATAAATAAAGGTGATAAAACAGGAAAGAGGGAGTATATGGTTGAACGAGTGGATCAAACATTGGCTATTTTGCAGGCGGCGCAAGTAAAAACTGTGAAGCAAGATTCAGAAGGTGTTGATGCTGCCAAGGCACAGGAGCAACAGCCTGGAATAGTGCTGCGGCGCCTTACGGACGAGGTGGATATCAGCGAAGAAGGGTATGCAAGCATGGCGCAGCAGGGTGGCGGGGGCCCAGCTTCGGGTGAAAGCGCCCAGGCCACGGCAGACGAAAGTGTAAATGCGGTGCTGGTAAAAGCGCAAGGCAGTGAAACAAGCGCAGTTACTACCGCGCAGGAAGCCCAATCCAGTTCTTCGGCCAACCTTTCCTCGCTTACGGAACAGCAATTACAGGACATGGTGAGTGCGGGCACCATTACACGAACCCAGGCTGACAGTGAGCTAGCCCGCAGGCAGGGAGCCCAGGTAGCGGCAGAAGAATAAGGGATAGAGCAGCCACCCAGATTGATTCTGAATCTGGGTGGTTTTCTCGTATATAATATGTTAAAAAACGCCAGAGAGGGGGTATGGGGGCGGCAGAAAAAGCAAGTGTTGTATGGTATGTGGATGGGTAGCCTTCTTGTTCTCTTTTTGATATACTAGAAAAGGAAGAAGCAAGCATAAAAATGTGGAGGTACCGAATATTTTGATATCTTGCAGTGAGAAAAGGGAAAGGCGCCTAACGAGGCGGATGTGTGCTGTGTTTACGGCTGCTGTGCTGCTGATGGGCATAGTTTCTGGTTGTGCTGGGCAGGAACAAGTGGATGAGAATGCCCGTTTTGATGCCTTTACCCAAGCAGCTTTTGTGGATTCACTGTCTGAATCTCGCCTTGACCTGCACTATACCCTACAAGACCCTGCCGCCTATGGGATAAGCGGTGTGCCGGCGGTACTATACCGCTATGATATGACGGACGTGGAGGCCGAGGAAAAAGAACTGGCCGAAACGCGAAAAGAGCTACTAGGCTTTCGTTACGAGGCGCTGACCGCTGACCGTCAATTGGACTATGATGTTTTGGCGTGGTATCTAGACATGCAAATATCTTTTGATGGACTTTCTTTGTATCAAGAACCGCTGGTAGATACGGGCATTCACATGAATTTACCCATATTGATGGCGGAATATCGTTTTGATGAACAAGCTGATATAGAGGACTATCTGACGCTGTTAGACGATGTGGGCCCTATGTTTGACTCTTTGCTGAGTTTTGAGCAGGAACGATCGAAGCAGGGGTTGTTTATGGCGGACTACAGCGCCGACACGGTTATAAAAGCGCTGGAAGATTTTGCCGCCAGCGGGGAGGACAATGTATTGGTGGCCACCTTTGAGGACAAGCTGGCTAAACTGGAGCTGGAAGCGGCACAGCAGGATGAATACATAGAGCGAAACCGGGTGGCGGTAGAAACGATGGCCGAGGCCTACAGCGGCCTTGCACAAGGGCTACGAGCCTTAAAGGGAACCGGTGAAAACCAAGGGGGGCTGAGCAACCTGCCAAAGGGAAAACAGTATTATGAGGCTTTGGTGGCGCTTTCCACAGGGTCTTCCCGAGGCCCCGCCGAAATGGACAAATGGCTGGATGAACGTTTTGAGATATGCCAAGAGGAAATTATCGACCTGTATACAAGCCAAGCGAACCTGACAGATGAGTTGTATAGGGAATGGATGGAAGCGGATATAGAACTGGCAGACCCGGCAGAGATGCTGGAGGATTTGCGGGGGGCTATCGCGGGTGATTTCCCCCCTTTGGAAGAGGCTACGTACCAGCTTAATACCGTACATCCTGCCATGCAGGAGAGTATGTCGCCAGCGTTTTACCTGACTCCTCAACTGGATAACGAGGCCGAAAACCCAATTTATATCAACCCCTTCCATATGGACGACGGCAGCAACCTGTACCTCTACACCACCTTGGCACATGAAGGGTTTGCGGGGCATTTGTACCAGAATAACTATTATGTAAGACATGTAAGCACCCCCTTGCGCGCCCTGCTGAACTTTGTGGGATATAGTGAGGGCTGGGGAACCTATGCCGAGATGTTGGCCTATGGTTATGCACCAGGGCTGGCGAAAGAAGCGGGCGAAATGCAGCGGATTAACCAGGAAATGGTACTGGTTTTGTATGCCAAGGCGGATATTGGCATACATTATCATGGCTGGACACGAGAGGATTTAAGCGACTACATGGTGAAAGAAGGTTTTAGTGCCGATTATGTGGATGAGATGTATGAGGGGATTGTGAATGACCCATCCAATTATCTTTCGTATAGTGTAGGATATTTTGAATTTAAAGAACTGCGAGAATACGCAGAAGGGGAACTGGGTAGCGCATTTTCCCCCCTCAAATTCCATACGGTGCTCTTGCGCACTGGCCCTGCTTCGTTCGATATTTTACAAGACCAGGTGGAGCAATACGTGACGAAAGAACAAGCGAAAGCGGCATAATGTAAACATTTCAAGATAAATGAAAAAATGGCCAAGAATCACCACTGGGTAGCTGGAATGAAAAAAGAGACACAGAGATGTGTCTCTTTTTTTGTTGCCTATTTTTGGTGTGTAAGGAGACTAGCCCCAATCGCCATTTTTCAGAACGCCCAGCAGATGGTCTTGGTAGCGGTCTACACTATCCTGCATGGCTTCGTGTTCTTGCTCAATGGCCCTTTGGATGCTGTGCAAATCCTCCCATAATGTGAGTAAGGCGGGAGAGGAAACCGCACTGGCTTCATGAGACGGTGGAGTGGAGCGAACTGCCGAGACGGGCAGTGCACCGGTTTGTTTTTGGGGACTGGAGGGAATACCGACAGGGGTGGAGCGGCGAAGTATGGCGGCGTCCAGTGGGAGCCCTTTTTCCTCAGCCTCTTTAATGCGCTCTACCAAAACAGCCCGGTGCCGGGCTTCTGTTTCAACCTCCGCCACACTACGCAGTTCTTGGTGGTGGTGGCCCTCGATGATATGAGTCATCTCATGGTTGTATATTTCCAGTTGCTGTTCGGCGTTATAGGCGCTGTTCACATAGATGGTATAGCTACCGTCCAGCTCTGGAATGGCGCAGCCTTTTACCGCCACAGGAAGATTGGCCAGAACAAGATTGATGCTGTCCATGCGGGGGTTCCTCTATTCGTTGGTACTTGGCTGGCGCAGGGCTTCGATGATTTTAACCGCCTGCTCAATCTCTTCCTTGGTGGCATTTTTGGTGATGGAAAAAAGCATCCGCTGCTCAGGACGATTACGGAGCTCCTCTAAATATTCTTGTAACTGTGCGTCGCTATCAGAAGGGTTGGGCGTGCGTTCTTCCGTGCTGAGCAAGGTATTGACAGAGACACCAAAATACTCGGCAATTTTGCCCAATGCATCAGCCCTAGGGGTGAGCCCCCGATGCTTCCACTTAGACACATTTGACTTATCGATGCCGATTTCCTGTGCGGCAGCACTGGGGGAAAGCCCCCGTTTGGCGCAAAGAGTAGAAAAAATATCGTAAAACAAAACAACTTCCCTTCCTGTGGCTTGTGCAAATAGCACAAAGTTGAACATATTCATAAAAATGCATTGAAAAGGTGAACTAGTTCTGATATACTAACATCACGGGTTGAACAAATTCACCCATCCGAATGCTTGTACGGGCGAGGACAAGAGGCCTATTGAACTTATATACTCACATTTTACCACATGTGGTGAATAAATTCAACTATTGGATGTGCAGGGATAACTCTTTGGGGAACTGTACAAAAGAATGCGCTAAATATAGTGCATAATGCGGGCGGAAATTGCTACAGGCGGAGTGACAGAAACATGTGAGAAAACGAGCGAGGAGGTGGCACACCGTGGGAGAGCGCCTGAAAGCCCGTATGCTACTGGCGGGGAAAGCCCCTGCGGTATTGGCGAGGGAGATGGGAAAAAGCCTTCCGTATCTGTATGGGCGACTGGCAGGAAGGCAGGAGTTTAGCCACAGCGAGATACAAACGCTGGCATTGCTGCTGGGGCTGACAACGGAGCGGGCGTTTTTAGAGACCTTTTTCCCAGACTTTGCCCTGTGGACGCAGGAGCAGATAGAAAGAAAGGAGGTACAAGAAATGCCTACAGATTGGACAACGAAACCAGAGGAGACAATCCACTTTGAAGCGGTGTTGGAGGAGGATGAGGGGCTATTTTGCCCCATATGCGGTATGACGCTGGGATGGACTGACGAGGTGCTGAGACGAGGCCGCGAGGTGGTGGGCTGCGGGTATTGCCTGCGGAGCCAAGAAGCCGAGGACTGGGGGAGAGAATTGCGGGAAGAAGCGCGATGGCGGGTGTAGCGTGATGATGGGATACAGCACACGCCGGAAAGAACAGGGACAACAGAAAGGAGGACCAGGATGTTTTTTTATGGTAACGATCCTTTGCAGGAGGGTTCTATGAGTTTCAGTTTGCGGGAAATACGGCGGCCACCCGCCGTGCCCCCACTGCCTGGAGGGCACCGGGTGCAAAAGTTATACCGGGGAAAGGTACGGCAAACATTCCATAGTGTGGAGGAAGCGGCGGAGGCGGCCGGGGTGCCGCCAAAGCGGATGCATATTTGGCTGAAACGTGCCGGCCAGCACAAAGGTGTGGTGTGGAGATGGGAGAGCGAGGCATAAAGGGGCCAGTGCTGAAAAACGAAGGTGAGCAAAGGGGGAGAAAGAAGGAAGAAGGGTTGCGGAAACTGAGGATAAACCCTATTTATCTACCCTTTATGGAAGACAAAACACGGTTGCAGATATTTTTTGGGGGAGCCTCTTCTGGAAAAAGTTATTTTGTGGCACAGCGTGTGGTGATGGATGTGCTGCATGGGGGGCGGAATTATCTGGTGTGCCGAAATGTGGCAAGAACACTGCGCCAGAGTGTTTATAACCAGGTTGTTAAGGCGATATCGGCCATGGGGCTGCGGGGAAGTTTTGAGATAAACAAAAGTGAGATGACCATTACCTGCAAAGAAAACGGACGACAGATTTTGTTTTCGGGGCTGGATGATGCCGAAAAGCTGAAAAGTATTACCCCGGCGTGTGGGGTGTTGACCGATGTGTGGTTGGAAGAGGCCACCGAAGTGCGCTACGAGGCATACAAGCAGTTGACGAAGCGCCTACGTGGGCGGTGCACACAGGGGAATGAAAAGCTGGTGACCGCGCGGGGAGAAAAAGCGAAACAGCAACTGACAAAACGGATTACCTTCACGTTTAACCCCATTACCAAAGAGCACTGGATTTACCGGGAGTTTTTTGGCGGATGGCTGGATGATAAGACGGTATACCGGGACAAAGGTTTATTGATTGTGAAAACCACCTACCAGGACAACTGTTTTTTAACCGAGGATGACCGTGCGGCACTGGAAAATGAGGCTGACCGTTACTATTACGAAGTGTACACCTTGGGGCAGTGGGGTGTGCTGGGCAAGGCTATCTTCCGCAACTGGGAGGTACAGGACCTGACCGAGATAATACCCCGGTTTGACAAGATTTACAACGGCCTGGATTTTGGCTTTAGTGAAGACCCCAATGCACTGGTGCGGGTGCATGTGGAGCGTGCGGCCAAAAAGCTGTATGTGTTTGAAGAGATGTATAAAGCGGGGATGCACGATGAGGAACTGGCCGAGGAGCTGCAAAAACGCATAGGCAGCCAATATGTGACCTGTGATTGTGCGGAGCCAAAGGCCATCAGCGACCTGTGCCGCAGAGGACTGAGAGCCATACCGGCGGTGAAAGGGCCGGACAGTGTGAATTTTGGCATCCGGTTTTTACAGGGTTTCCAAATTATTATTCATACAGAATGCCGGCATTTTCGTACTGAGATTGCCAGCTACCAATGGGCAGAGGACAAATATGGCAATGCCCTGCGCCGCCCGCGGGATAAAGATAACCATCTACTGGATGCCCTGCGATATGCCTTAGAAGAAGTGATGTACCAAACGGCAGCCGGCGCGGCAAGGCGGTTATAAGCCCTGCCAAAGGCAGCAAAAGCCAGGGAAATATATTAGCAGTGAGGAGGAGAGCGTGTGGGAACGGACATGACCAAATGGGGCGGGAACGGAAATACACAAACCAGAACCAGGGCAAGCCTATACCCGGATTTCGCGGCAGAGATTGAGGCCATACGCCAAGAGGGGGACATCACGGCGGAGATTGTGCAGCGAATACTGGAAAAACATCTACCCAATGCCGCCTTTAACCGCAGCCTGTACCAGCGCTATGAGGGCATAGATTTGCCCATTTTCCATAGAGGGCCGCGTTTTTTAGAGGAGCAAAATGCCATCAACAACAAAATCAACAATGATTTTTTTGGAGATATCGTCGATTTTTTTGTGGGGCATTTTGCGGGAAAACCCATTGGCTACAGCTACAGCGTGACAGGAGAGAGTGAAGAAGTGACCGGGGGCCGGGAGGCCGTAGCCAAAGCCGGTAAAGCCTTAACAGATTTTGTGACGCGGAACAACATGATGGACAAAGACATGGAGACGGCGAAATATGCCGCAGTATGCGGTTACGCCGCGCGGCTTTTTTACCACGACCCGGAGGGCCAGGAAAGGGTGATGGTGGTTCCACCTTTTGAGGCGGCCATTTTAACAGAGACAGACCTAACCGAGCCGTGCGCCGCCGTGCGGTATTTCCAGTGGGAAAACCAAGAGGGGCAGCTGCTATGGCAGGTACAATATTATGACGAGCGGCGGGCTGTGCTGTTTTGCGGGGAAAAACTGGATGCCCTGCGCAAAATGGAAGAACGCCCCCATCTATATGGCCTATGCCCTTTGCAAGGGATACCCAAAAATGGGGAAATGATGGGGGATGCAGAAAAAGTACTGCTGGCCATAGATGCCTATGACCGCGCACTGAGTGACGCGGGTAATGACATAGAGGCATTTGCGAACGCCTACATGGTGTTTGATAACGTGAATATTAGCCCCGAGCAGATTGCGAGAGGGCAAAAAAGCGGGGCTTTCCAGTACTTCCAGGGTGGGGGAACCACGGGCAAAATCTATTTTTTGACAAAGGACGTGAATGATGCGTTTGTGGAGCATCACCTAAACCGTCTGGAAGAAAATATCTACCGGTTTTCTAAAACGCCCAACCTTTCGGACGGGAACTTTTCCCAAAATGCCAGTGGGGTGGCGCTGAAATATAAGCTGGCGGGTATGGAGACCAAATGTGGAATATTCCAGGCCAAGATGATGAACGCCGGTGTGTATATGTTCCGTTTGCTGGCCAACAGTTGGACTAAGCGACAGATTTGGGCAGACCCTTTGCAGTGTTTGATGGACTTTAGCCGGAATTTTCCGCTGGATATTACCAGTGAAGCGCAGGCGGTTCAGGCCTTGATAGCGGCCGGACTACCCGAGCGGGTGGCCTACGGGACCTTATCGTTTGTGGAGGATGTGGATTGGGTGATGCAACTGAAGGAGGGGGAGGCAGCGCGCGAAGTTGATGAAACAGAGGAGATTTAACATGCCATACTGCGGCAGAAAGGAGGGTGAGGAGATGGCGGACATGAGCGGAAAAAGCCTGCCACTGGACATGGATGACCCAATGGTGGTTTTGTACCTGGAGGCGGGAAAAGCCTGGGTGGAGAAAAATACCAGTTTTGTGTTTGACACACTACCAGAAGACTGGCAAAGCGAAGGCTTTATGGGGTTGCCAGGAGGGGTGAAAGCCTTTTTGGTGAAGTACTGTGAGGAGATGGCTCAGGGGGGAGGGGTGCAGAGCGAAAGTGTGGCCGGGATGTACCAGACCTTTACACATGAAAGCCAGGAGAGCCGTATTTGCGCCTGGGCGGCAGCTTTGATGCCGCAGTATTACAAGAGTGCACACTTTGTGCCGGCGGAAGGGCGGTGGAGCTAGATGGGGTGAAACATAGGGTGCTGCGCGATGCGCTAGAAAAAAGGGAAAAGGCGGCGGCGGGACTGCGGGGCAAAACCGTGAAGGTGGGGCCAACAGGGGAGCACGCCTGGATTGCACGCATCCATGAATATGGATGCCAGATACCGGTGACACCCAAAATGCGCCAATATTTCGCCGCAAAATTTGGCCAGGGACTGAAAAAAGATGTTATCTCTATTCCCGAACGGCCGTTTTTACGCGCAGGGCACGACCAATGCATTGAAGCGGTGCTAAATGAAGCGGAGAGACTGCTGCCAAAAGTTCTTGCTAGGACGAGAACGGCAGAGGCGCTGGCTGTACAGGTGGGCAGGGCGCTGCGAGATGGGATTAAGCAATACGCCTATCATCTTTCTTCCCCCGCCAATGCGCCGATAACCGTGCGGGAGAAGGGAAAAAATGACCCCTTGATGGACACAGGGCAGATGATAGAAGGAATTGCGTATGAAACGGAATAGGGGGAAGGTATGCAACTTTTTGGGGGCCGGTTTGACCGTTTGCTGGCGAAATACAGCGTGCCGTTTGTGTTTTTAGCGGCCGAAAAAGGGCAGTATGAAGCGGGGGTGTATCAACCGGGGCAGTTACAGCGCCTAGAGATGTACGGGGCCATTTTCCCTCTGCCAGAAAAACGACGGTACCAGCCAGGGGGCAGTTACACCGAAAGCGACCGCCGCCTGGTGTTACCCAAACCCTTACAAGCTGCCTTGCAAGAGGCAAGGGTGCTGTACCAAAACCAGCTTTATAGCATAGAAGAAGAGACAGACCACAGTGCCTATGCAAATGTGGCAATATACCTGCTGCGGCGGGCGGGGCGATTCCCCGGGGAGGAGGGCGGGATATGGTCAATAGCCGACTGATAGAGCAGACGATATTGGCGGGCCTGGCGGGTTATTTACAGAAAAAACGCCCCCGCAACACCGAGTTGGTGCGGGCAAACCAAACGGGGCCTATTCCGCCATACCCATATGTGGCCTATACAGTGACAACCTTGCTGGCCCAAAAGGGGGGAAGTTATTGCCAGGCGCAAAATGGTGAATTATTTAAAAGCGCCGCCCAAACATGGAGCCTGACTGTGGTGGCAAATGACCAGGAAGAGGCGCAAGAAGTGGCAATGCTGTGCCAGGAGTATTTGGCTGTGACAGGAGATGCAGAACTGGGAGATGCGGGGATTGTGGTGGCAAAAGTAGGGGGGCTTGGCTGCCGGGATAACCTGATGGCCATAGAGTATGAAAGGCGACTGGGTTTTGATTTTACCCTTACGCTTGTGAACCGCGTGAGTGCGACGAGAGAGGAAATGAACGGGCGGATAGACAGAGTGGAGTGGCCGTTTGCGCAAAACAGAAAAGAGGAGGAAAAAAATGGCACTGGATGTAAAAGTGGTGATTGACCAGAAAAAGGTACCGACAGGGGCAGGGTTTGGCATTCCCCTCATCTATGCGGGGTTTGTGCAGGTGGAGGTACCGTACACCGAATGCGCGAACATTGACGAGGTGAAGCTGTTGTTTGGCGAGGGCACCAAAGCCTATGCGGCGGCCCGCCTGCTGTTTAGGCAGGCGGTACCCCCGGCCAAAATTGCCGTGTATGGCGGCACGGACAAGGCCTTGACCAGCCTGCCTGCCGTGTGGGAGAAGGACTGGCGGCATTTGATAGTGGCCACCGAGAAGGAGGCGGGTGAAGAAAGCAGCCTGCAAGAACTGGCGGCCTATGTGGACGCGAAGGGGGACAAAATTTACTTTGCCAGTGTGAAAGACCTGGCCGAGGTGACGGGCAGCGGCAAGGCGATTACCAGCTTTATGCGCACCATCTGCCTATACCACCCCGATGACGTGGATTGCCCCGAGGCCGCGCTAGTGGGGGCTACGGCCGGGCTAAAAGCGGGGAGTTTTACCTACAAAAACCAGATGTTGAGCGGTTTAGCCCCCACCCGGCTGACGGACGCTGAACTGGCGGTGGCAGAGGAACTGGGCTGCTGTTGTATGGTACAGCGAGCGGGCGATACCGTGACCAGCGAGGGGAAAACGGCTGCGGGTGAGTATTTGGATGTGGTAGACAGCAAGGACTATATCATCCGGGAGATTGAGTACCGCACCCAGCGCACCTTGAACAACGCGCCCAAAATTAGCTATGACAACAACGGCATTGCCCTTTTGGAAAGCGTGTGTGTGAACGTGCTGGCCGACGCCTTTGCGAACGGCATCATCGCGGTGGACGACAAGGGCCTGCCCAGCTACACGGTGGACTATGCGCCGCGCAGCGCCACCAAAGACAGCGACCGCCAGCAGCGGAAATATGTGGAGGGGCGGTTCACCTTTGCCCTGGCCGGGGCGGTGCACGAGGCGATGATTCACGGCACCATAGAAATATGACCACACAACAAATATAGGAGGCGAAATGGAGGCAGCGTAAGGAAACAAGCGCGAGGGGGAGGGCGCATATCGGGTATATGTAACCGACACCCTCGTGCGCAGATGACGAAGCGATGCACCATTTTTAGCCGCCGCAAAAGGAGGAAGTTATGGG
>CAYYLW010000092.1:0-10693 GCA_964472465.1 uncultured Oscillospiraceae bacterium
GGGCGCCCAGAAGAACATCGCCCCCGCCGGCCTCACCCTGGTCATCATCCGCGAGGATCTGCTGTACGATCCCCTGCCCGGCACCCCTGTGATGATGAACTACAAGATTATGGCCGAGAACGAATCGATGTACAACACCCCCAGCACCTACCCCATCTACATGGCCATGCTGGTGTTGGAGTGGATTGAGCGCACCGGCGGCCTGGCTGCTATGAAACAGCGCAACGCGGAAAAAGCCGCCATTCTGTACGATTACCTCGATTCCACCGATTTCTACAAAACCACCGTGGAAAAGCAAGACCGCTCCATGATGAACATTACCTTCAAAACCGGCGACGAAGAACTGGACAAAAAGTTCTGCGCCGAGAGCACCAAACACAACATGTCCAACCTCAAGGGCCACCGCTCTGTGGGCGGTATGCGTGCTTCTGTTTACAACGCCATGCCCAAGGCCGGCGTAGAGCACCTGGTGGAGTTCATGAAGAAGTTCGAAAAAGAAAACAGCTAAGTGTTTCTTTGCCAAAACCGGTGTGGGGCCGGGCGCTGGCGGCGTCTGGCCCCATTTTTTACGGTGATTTCCCCCCTGGGGGCAGAATAAAACGAATGATAACACCTGAGAGAAGAGAGGATTTACACCATGGCTAGAGTACTTGCAAGCGACGGGATGGACAAATCCGCCGCCACCAAACTGGAAGAGCTGGGCTACGAAGTAGTACAGCAGTTCTACGAGCCCGAAGAACTGGCCCAAAAAGTGAAGGAATTTGACGTGCTGGTGGTGCGCAGCGCCACCAAGGTGCGCGCGCCCATTATCGACGCCGCCGCCGAAGCCGGCCGCCTGAAACTCGTCATCCGTGGCGGCGTGGGCGTGGACAACATCGATGTGGACTACGCCAAAAGCAAGGGCATCGACGTGACCAACACCCCCAACGCTTCCAGCGACGCTGTGGCTGAGCTGGCCATCGGCCATATGTTCTGCCTGGCCCGTTTCATCCACATTGCCAACGTGACCATGCGGGAAGGCAAGTGGGAGAAAAAAGCCTACGCCGGCGGCATTGAGCTGGCGGGCAAAACTCTGGGCCTCATCGGCTGCGGGCGCATTGGCCGCAGTGTGGGCAAAAAATCCCTGGCTCTGGGTATGGACGTCATCTACTATGACCCCGTGGGCCCGCTGCCCGAAAATGAGCCCCTGCGCTGCGTGAGCTTGGAAGAAGTATTTGCCAAGAGCGACTTCATCTCCTTGCATGTACCCAAAAGCGACAAACCCATCCTGGGCAAGGACGAACTGGCCAAGCTGAAAGACGGCGTGCGCCTGGTAAACACCGCCCGTGGTGGCCTCATCGACGAAGCCGCCCTGCTGGAAGCACTGGATAGCGGCAAAGTGGCCGCCGCCGCTTTGGATGTGTTTGCGGAAGAGCCCACCAAGAACGAGAAAATCTACACCCACCCCAAAATTTCCCTCACCCCGCACATTGGCGCCTCCACGGGCGAAGCCCAGGAGCGCATTGGCGGCGAGATTGTAGCCCTCATCACAGAAAAAATAGGCAAATAGCGTAAGCAAAACCTGTTGATACCGTTTTCCGCGGCATCAACAGGTTTTTATACGTAAATTTCACCACGGCTTTTGCCAATCCACGGCGGTCCTCTGGCCGCCCCTACCCCGCAGAAAAACCGGCTTTTTCTCCCGGGGGCCCGTATTGCACTGTTTCTGGCCATCGGCAAAAAATACACGGAGGAAAGAGGCTTATATCATGGCAGAGTACAATCCTTTTGACAATGTTCTGGCTGTTGTAGACAATGCGGCGAAGATCTTGGGTTACTCACCCGAGACCTATGAACCCATCAAGTACCCCGAACGGGAATTGCAGGTTTCCTTGCCTGTGGAAATGGACGACGGCAGCGTGAGGGTGTTTGAAGGCTACCGCGTGCAACACAGCACCCTGCGCGGCCCCGCCAAGGGCGGCCTGCGCTACCACCCCAACGTAAACCGCGACGAGGTGAAAGCCCTGGCCGCTTGGATGACCTTCAAGTGCGCCGTGGTGAACATCCCCTACGGCGGCGCCAAAGGTGGCGTGGTGGTGGACCCTACCAAACTTTCTAAAAACGAGCTCCGCCGCCTTACCCGGCGTTTCGCCGCCGCCATCGCCCCCATCATTGGGCCCGATAGCGACATCCCCGCCCCGGACGTGGGCACCAATGCCGAAATGATGGGCTGGATTATGGACACCTACAGCATGCTGAAGGGCCACTGTGTGCCTGGCGTCATCACCGGCAAGCCCCTGGCTGTAGGCGGCGCGCCTGGCCGCAACGAGGCCACTGGCCGCGGTGTTATGCTTAGCACGGTAAACATCCTGAAGAAAAAGGGCATCCCCGTGGAAGGCACCACCGTGGCGGTGCAGGGCTTTGGCAACGTGGGTAGCATCACCGCGAAATTGCTGCATGAAAAAGGCTGCAAAATCATCGCCGCCAGCGATGTTTCCGGCGGTGTGTACTGCGAGGAGGGCCTGGATATTCCAGCTTTGCTCAGCTTTACCGCGGGCGGCAAGCTGCTGGAGGACATGAACGCCACCGGCCTCAAGCACATCACCAACGAGGAACTGCTGAAGGTGGATTGCACCGTGCTGATTCCCGCTGCGCTAGAAAACCAAATCAACGAAGAGACCGTGGATAGTGTTAAGGCCTCCATTATTGTGGAGGCGGCCAATGGCCCCACCACCATGGAGGGCGATGCCGCTTTGGAAAAACGCGGTGTCACCGTGGTGCCGGATATCCTGGCCAACGCGGGCGGCGTGGTGGTTTCTTACTTCGAATGGGTACAAAACCTCCAGTCCATGTACTGGACGGAGGATGAGGTGAACGCCCGTATGGAACCCATCATGAACCGCTCCTTCGAAGAGGTGTACAGCATAGCCCAGGAAAAGGGCGTATCCCTTCGTACCGGGGCCTACCTCATCGCCATCAAGCGTGTGGTGGAAGCCCACAAAGTGCGGGGCCTGTGGCCCTAAGGCCAGCACAAACAAACCATATGTCATACAAAAAGGGACACCGGTTTTTCACCGGTGTCCCTTTTTGTATGGTTTGTTGCTGCTCTTTGCCACCGCATGCAAGGTGCAGGGCTTAGGCTGTTCTAAAACGGCCATCACCGGCAGGCGAGACGGTCTTTTGTTCTTGCAGGGCCGTCTCCAGCACCGAATACATGGTGTCGCTGCTCTCCTCACACTCTATGATATACTCCTCCGGCACCGTGTTATCCATCACGGCTATGGTGTATACCTGGTCGTTTTCAAGCTTGCTGCCGTCTGCCAGGGTGATCTCTTGTATCCGCTCCCCCGGCTGGTTATGCACATTGTACCGCATTTTTAGGCCGGAGAAATAGTAAAACCAGCCGGTTTGGTTGTTGTCCACCGGTATGGCATATTCCAGCGTGTTAAGCAGGTTTTCCCCTGTCATCTGCACCGTCCACAGCACGCCTTCCTCCCCGTGCTTAAGGTCTGGCAGCACACGCAGCAGGTCCACATTGGTCACATCCCCGGCGTAAAGGCTGGCGCTAATGCCCTTTCCGTTATAGCGGCCATCCTTACCGTTATCCATAAACAGGGCGATATCGGCCCCCGTCTTTTCGCGCATGATATCCGTAACCAGATTGCCCGTTTCCAAAAGGGTGAAGTTATGGGTGGCCGTGGCCAGGGTAACCGGGGGAATCGTCTCTTTGGGCTGCTGGTTTTGGGCGTCGGCCGCCTGCATGGCATCCTGCGCGGTGGCCGTGCCGCGCAGCATATCGGCCAGCCCTTGGCGTAATGCCTCCTGCGCGTTTTCTAGCCGCGGGAATATGGCATAGCGCCCCTGCTCTAAAGCCGGCTTGATATCCTCAATTTCCACCACCTCGGGCGCAGGGGCCCCGCTGAGGCTAGAGAACATGGCCCCGGTATCCGCCGCCAAGGCCTCTTGGCCTTCCACCGTGGAGATATAGTCCATCAGGCGCAACACGGCGTCGTATTTGTCTTTGTTTTCGGGTTTTTGCAGGTTTTTATTTAAGCCGATATAGCACACCATATACAGCCGCGCCCAGTCGCTTTCTTCCCCTGGGCTAAAAAAAGGCATAAGGGCAAATTGATCGCTGGTGCCCGTTTGAATCCCCCCCATGCGGGCCATCAGCACCGAATCCTCCATCATGGCGCACTGGCGGTTAAACAGCATTTTCTCACGCTCAGCGTAATCCACTTCCAGGTCGGCTTCCTGCCATATACCTTCGTCTATCATCCGCTGGAACACCTCAAACGCCGGGGCAAAATGATCCTCTAGGCTACCGGTTCCGCTGTTGTATTCTTCCAGCCATTGCATATCTTGCAGGTTGCTAAAGCTGCCGGCATAGTTGAACCCGAAAAAGGCGGTATCCAGCACTTCCGTATTCTGGAAACCCAGTTGCAAGGAACGCATCCCACTGGCCTCTATGGTTTTACACAGTGCAACAAAGCCCTCAAAATCCTCTGGTACTTCCCACCCGTTTTCCTCAAACAAGGTTTTGTTGTACACAATGCCCCGCACCTGTGCCGGGCCGGGCAGATAGTACAGCGACCCATCCTGCGAGATTTCGTTCAGCATGGAGAGGTTGTATTTGCTGGTAAAATCCATACCGGAAAGGTCAATCAAACGGTCTTTCCAATAGGCCTGGCCCACATCCAGCGGCCAGGTCATCACCACATCGGTCAGGTCGTCATGCTCCAAACGTGCTTCATACTCGGCAATGCCCATGTCTCTTGTGTAATTGCCCACCTGTATGATATCGATATCGGGGAATTTTTCTTCCACCATTTGCTCAAAGCTATTGATGCTAAAAGCGTATTTCACCAGTACCGTGACGGGGATGCGCCCTTCCAGCGGTTCTTTCTGGCTTAGAATATCCTTTTGTGCATCCTTGCCCCCTTGGCCTGCACAGCCCACCAAGCCAAACAAAAGGGCCGCCGCCAACACAAACGCCCCCATCCGCCGGGGAAAACACCGCCCCCCGGCTTTTTTCGCCGGGGTTCTTGCGCCGCTTTTCCTCTTCTTAATCTGCCAATTCCACACGGGTTTACTCCTTGTTGTCGGTTTCTCCTTGGGTGTAAGGCTGTCTACACCTCTTCTTCTTCCGCCGTAAAGGCCAGGGCTTCAAAATCGCGCAGCTTCATGGGCCGGGCAAACACATAGCCTTGTATATAGTGGCAGCCCGTACGCTTCAGCATCTCCACCTGTTCGCGCACTTCCACACCTTCCGCCACCGTCTCCATATGCAAGGCGCTGGCCATTGCCACAATGCTTTTTACCAGGGCCTCAGTCCGCTGTGGTTCGTCGTTTTGGGAGAAGAAAATCTTATCCAGCTTGAGGGTATCCACCGGGATGCTTTGCAGCATGTTCAGCGAGGAATAGCCACTGCCAAAATCGTCCATCGAACACCCAAACCCCGCCTCCCGGATACTGGCAATCACCTGGGTGAGACGCTCGGAGTTCTCCATCACCACGCTCTCGGTTAGCTCTATTTCCAGCAGCCACTTTTCCACATGGTAGCGGTTGGCAATGTTGATATAGGTTTGCAAAAAGCCCGGATCTTTTAGGTGCAACCGGGAGCAGTTTACCGATACCTTCACCGGCTCATAGCCCATGTTCTTCCAGCGTTGCTGCGCGCGGCATACCTCTTCAAATACCCACAAATCCAGCGGCACGATAAAGCCGTTTTTCTCAAACAGGGGGATGAACTCCCCAGGGAAAATCATCCCCTCATTGGGGCTTTCCCAGCGCACCAAGGCCTCGGCGCCGCCAATGGTCTCGCTGGGCAGGCTGAATTTCGGCTGTAAGTATACTTTGAATTCTCCCTCTGCCAGGGCCACCACCATGCGGTCTTCCAGTTGCTTCTCGCGGAAGAGCTTCTGGCGCACCTCGTCATCGTAAAAGCCATAGCGCAGCTTGTTTTCCACGGCCCAGGTGGTCTCTTTAACCGCCAGTTTTGCACGGTCTATCATCTGTTCAAAACTCATCTCTTTGTTTTGAATAACATATACGCCCATCTGCAAGGTGGGCAGGCCCCAGGTTATTTTTTGCTCCACCGCATATTTATCAGCTGCTATACACCATTTTTGCAAGCGCAGCGCCAAGGCCCTTTCGTCTTTGTACTCTATCAGGATGCAAAAATTATCGGCAAACTGGCGGCCAATACACTCATCCTCCCGCAGCTGGCTGCAAAAAAACGTATTCAGAAAACGCAGCACGTTATCACAGGTAGCACGCCCCAGCTGCTCGTTCATCACCTTGAATTTTTCCACATTGATGTACAGCAGCGCATACTGTTTCTCCTCGTTTTTGAGGAAAATCTCTTCGCTTTTTTGGTAAAAATAGGGCATGGTGTTCCCACCGGTTACCGAATCCACATACACAAGCTTTTCCAGGTGCAACTTATGCTTGTTGAACACATACACCAGTGCCGCCACCATGGCCGAGAATAGAAGCGTAATCAAACCGCACACCACCAAGGTGGCCTGCAAGAATGTGTCCGATTTTTGGTTCACCGCCTCCACCGGCACATAGGTGAACAAATACCAATTATTTTGGGCAATGGGTGTATAAACCAAATACCACTTTGTGCCCTCCATACTGAACACAAGCTGGTTTTCGCCATTTAAATTCAGCTCGGTTTGCAGCTTTTCTATCGAATATCCATCTTCCAGTGTGGCGCTTTCTTTCAGTGTGGCCAAAATATTATAGCCCCCCTGCAAGGCATAGGGGGAGGTAGGCCGGGTAACAGCCGTGCCATTTTGGGTAATAATTTGTGAATAGGCCATCTCGTTGAACGAGACCATGGAGAGAATGTCGTTGAAAGAACTGGGGTCGTAGCAACCCATCAGGGCAATCATCTTGGTGTCACCCAAAGAATAGCCCTCCAGGGGCACCGAGAACAGGATATATTCCTGGTTGTTGATTACCTGCGTGGTGGACATGGTGGGCTTCCCGCCCAGCACCTCTGTGCGCACAGAACCATCAAGGCTGATGAAAACAGAACTATCCAGCCCGTAGGCTTTGCCGTCTGCATCCACTAGGTAGATTTCTTTAAAATTAAAATATTCCTTTTGTTTCGTCAACATGGGCTTTAGTTCAGCCAGGCTGGTTTTGTCGCTTTCTTCAATGGAGGCTGCCATGGTGTATAGCACGGCAATATTGTCATCAATAATTCTCCCCACATCATTGGATATACGCCCAGAAAGCTCCCGCAGATAGGCCTGGCTCTCTTGGCGTATCGTGCTCGATAAATTTGTATAATATACATAGCTTAAAAAACCAATCAAAATACAAATTATGGCAAATGCACCTATTACACCACGATAGGCTTTTTGAAAATTACCCGACCGTGCGTTTGTTTTCCTTGGCAAAGCTGGTAGCACCCCATTTTTTTGCTTTCATGATAAAAACTGGATGAAATCTTTAGAATAAGTATAACAATTAACCAGTTTTCTTTCAATAGAAACACAGTTGCTGAAAAGGCAAGAATCTTCAATTTAATAGTTAAGACGACATATTTTCCCCATGGGTCTAGCATACAACAAAGGCCACCCACCAAAAACGGGGGGCGGCCCTTGTCTGCATCCTAAAGCATCTGGCATCTCTTGTACAGCCCTACAAAAACAAGATATGCCGCTATTTTTCACACTCCGGACACTGTAGGATTGCCATTATTTTTGGTCAACACACTTTGCGGAAAGATAGGGGATGTTGACTGGGCTTTTTATGTGGATGGGGATACTTACCGGCTTGGCCTGCCATTCATTGGTGCTTATTAGCCTAATCTACACAAAACTGGTCAACTGCCGGAGCCGGAATCATATTGCAATTCATAGGCCCCATCCGTATGGCAGAACACCTTGTCCACCCCTTCGCCCACAAGGCCGTCCAGCGCATCGGGCCCGGCGCTCAATACCGCGCCTGTGCCGCAAGAGGAACTAAGGCGGCGGGGCACCGGCATCAGCTTGGCCGCCACCCCCGCTTTTTTGGCTGCCGCCGCAAACTGCACGGCGTCATAATGAGAGAAAAAGGTCACCACATATTCATTCATCCAAGCGGCCTATTTCCCGCCCTGCTGTAAGCGCAGGCGGAACTCCCCATTTTCTTCTTCGGTTTGTACGCCGTAGCCCGCCTTCATGGCAAAGCGGCTCACGTTTTCCACGGCCACCTGGTTGTCCACCATCACCTCGTAGGCGCTTTCGCCAGAGGCTACGGCTTTTTTGGTCAGCAGCACGGGTTCCGGGCAGGCTAAACCGCGTGCATCGATAATCTCCGCCATTTGTTCTTCCTCCTTACAGTGGGGCTGCGGCGCTTTGCGCCTGTTTCTTTTTCACCAATTGGCTGTTCAGTACGCCCACCGCCACCAAGATAACCAGTGCGATGATGACGGCCACCTTCCCGTTCGGGGTGGGGCCTTCGGCCGAAGAGGCCAGCTTAAAATTGTGGCAGATGGCTGCACCCACCAGCATGCCCAGCACCGTCACCACAGAATCGACATTGCCCTCGCTGGCCAGCACCAATTGACGCAGGGGGCAACCGCCCAGCAACACCGCGGCAAAGCCCACCACCACCATGCCCAGGAAGTTCCACAGGCCATCGTTGTACGCAATGGGCTGGCCCACGAAACCAGGTTTAAAGTAACCCAGCATCAAGTTGCCCACAAAAGCCGCCACCAGCACCCCGGCAAAGCCCAGGAACATGGTGGGGTCACGCAGCAAAATCATATCGCGGATACCGCCGGCGAAACACAGGCGGGTACGCTGGGCCAGCACGCCCACAATGAGGCCCGCCGCCAAGGAGAGGAATACCGGCGCATGCATGGAGCCGGGGCCTTCCTTGCTGAAAAACAGGAAGCTGGCGCCCAGCAGCAAGAAGGTGAGCAACGCCGCCGCACCCAGCGGCAGCACGAAACCATCCAGCGCCGGTAGCTTATAGGTGCGCTTTAGGCTAAAGCCCTTGTTCAAAAAGAATACGCCTGCCAAAATGCCACCCACAAAACCCACCAGGCCAAAAATGGCGTTCCAGTCTCCCCCGGCCAGGCGCAGCACCATGCGCAAAGGGCAGCCCAGGAACATCAGCGCGCCCACCATCATCACAAAACCCAGGGTGAAGCGCAGCACCGGGGCCGACCCCCCCCGCACCTTGAATTCTTTCGTGGCCAAGGCCACCAAAAATGCGCCCCAGATGATGCCGATAATCTCCGGGCGGATGTACTGCACCGGCTCGGCCCGTTGCAAGCCCACGCCCCCCGCAATATCACGGATAAAGCAGGCGATACAAAAGCCCATGTTGGGCGGGTTCCCAAAATGCACCAAGGTCACGGCGATGGCGCCGATGATAAGCCCCGTGGCAGCCAGCCATAGCTGCTGTTTTCTCACTGTCGTTTTCATGTAGATTCTCCCTCCAATGCTAAATACCCTGTATCCATGTACTTTAGCACAGGGTGCCAAAGCACATACCGCAAGTTTATTATAGGGTCTAGCCACTCCAAATGGAAATTGTAAATCTAGATACAAACGGCGTTTCTATTTGTTTTTTCTATGCATTTGCCGCCTCTATGGTTTCTGGTGTACAATAACAAGTAAAACCGCTGCTTTGGCCAGCAGAATGGATGAATACTCTTGAAAAAGCGCATCTATTTGGATAATGCCAGCACATCTTTCCCAAAGGCTCCCCCTGTGGCCGCTGCCATGGCCCATTTCATCACCGAAGTGGGCTGCAATGTGGGCCGTGGCAGCTATGATGAAGCCTACAATGCCGCCGAGGTGGTGATAGAAACACGGCAGCGCATGGCGGAACTACTGGGCGCACAAAAGAGCCGGAATGTAGTGTTTACACAGAATGTCACGGCCTCATTAAATATCCTTATAAAAGGGCTGCTGCGCCCGGGAGACCACGTGCTGGTAAGCGCGTTGGAGCATAACGCCACCATGCGTCCTCTGCGCCAGATGGAGGCCGCGGGGGCCAGTTTTTCACGCATCCCATGTAGCCCCAGGGGCGAGCTGGAGCTGGAGGCCCTGCCTGGGCTTTTGCAGCCGCACACCCGGGCCATCGTTTGCCTGCACGCTTCCAATGTTTGCGGTGCGGTGCTGCCTGCGGCTGCCCTTGGCGCGTTTGCCAAAGAACATGGGCTTTTTTTTATACTGGATGCGGCACAAACCGCCGGGGTTTTCCCGCTGGATATGGCCGCTCTGCACGCCGATGCCATTGCCTTCACTGGGCACAAAAGCCTGCTGGGGCCGCAGGGGATTGGGGGATTTGCCCTCACGGACGAACTGGCCGCCGCCCTCACCCCGCTGCTCTCTGGCGGCACGGGCAGCCTATCGGATTCCGAGGATGTGCCAGCCTTTCTGCCAGACCGTTTTGAGCCCGGCACCCTAAACCTGCCCGGTATCTTCGGCCTGCACGCAGCACTAGGATACCTGGCGGAAACGGGCCTAGATGCCATCCGCATAAAAGAGCAGGCCCTGGCGCAAACACTGTGGCAAGGCCTGGCAGAGCTGCCCGGCCTGCGGCTGGTAGGCCCAGAAGGGCCCTTAGAACAGCGCGCGGCCATCGTATCGGTAGATTTCCCCGGCCGGGACAACGCCGAAATCTCCTTTTGGCTGGCGGAAAACCACGGCATCCTCACCCGCTGCGGGCTGCACTGTGCGCCCAGCGCCCACAAATC
>CAYYLW010000093.1:0-10488 GCA_964472465.1 uncultured Oscillospiraceae bacterium
TGCACGCCCTTAAACAGCACTTTGAGTATTTCCACGCGCTGCTGGTCGCCCACGCAAAGGTCCTGTATGCGGGTATCCAAATCCACCAAAAGGCCGGTGCGCTGCTGGATATCCAGTATTTTTTTGCGGGCCGCCTTGGTGTCCAGCAAGGGGGCGTGGGCCAATTTGGCACCCAGGATGATGTTTTCCAGTACGGTGAACTTCTCCACCAGCATGAAGTGCTGATGCACCATGCCGATGCCCTGGGCCAGGGCGTGCTGGGGGCCGTTGATGGCCACTGGCTTGCCGCCGATGTAAATGTGCCCTTCATCGGGCTTGAGCAGGCCGTACAGCATGTTCATCAGGGTGGATTTGCCCGCCCCGTTTTCGCCCAGCAGGGCATGCAGCTCCCCTTTGGCAAAGCCCACGCTCACATCATCGCTGGCCGTAACGCCGGGAAAGCGTTTCGAGATATGCTCCATTACGATATAGTCCTGCATCAAAGCAACCCTCCCTCGGGGTTTTTTACGGGTGAGATAAGCGCACGGGATTACTCTTGCATAAAACGGAAGCGGTGCAGGGAGATAAACAGGCTGAGCAGCTTGTTCACCACCGGTTCGCCCTGGTTGTGGTTGCCCAGCTTTTCTAGCGCGGCGTCAATATCGGCCGATTTTTGATGCAGTTCGCCCAGGCTCATGTCGGCCATCATGCCGTATATTTCGATGGGGAGTGCCGATAGAACCGCCCCGCCATCTGTTACCACGCAGGCGCCGCTGTAGGCATCGGCCTGTTTTAGGCACTGGCACATCTCCGCGCTGTCTTGCCCCACGGCCACAAAATAGGGGGTGGGGGCGGGGAAGCTGGTGGCCACCGCGCCATGGTTCACATAAACGCCTTTAAAGAAGCCGTTGATGATATGGCGCGGCTTGCCGTCTTTGGGGTAGCGCTGCACCACCGAGAGCCGGGCTAGCTTTTCCCCCTCGTACACGGGCTGAATTTCCCCGTTTTCCACCGGGAGCCACACCTCCTGGTAGAACTTGGCGTGCCCGCGGCCAAATACATCAAACAGGTAGACTTTGGCCTGTTTTCCATCGGCGGAAAGTTCAATTGGTGATACGTTTAACTCATCGGCAGAAAGAGAGCCAAGGCCCGGTACGCCCTCTGTACGCATGCAGGAATAGCTGGTGCTGGCGTTTTTTAGCAGCTTACGGTCCTGCGCCACCAGATCGCCGCCCTTAAAGACATAGCGGGGGTTCACGTTCGAAAGGCAATCCGTTAGCACAATATCGGCATAGCGGCCGGGGGCCAGGGAGCCGAATTGATCGTCCATACGGAAGTAGCGCGCGGCGTTTAGGGTAACCATTTTGATGGCCTTGATGGCCGAAAGGCCCAGGGAGGTGCAGTAGGCGATAATCCAGTCCAGGTGGCCTTTGCTGAGCAGGCGGTGGGCGCTGATATTGTCGGTGCACAGCACGAAATTCTCGGTGGGGAATTTGCGCTCGATGATAGCGTGGATGAGGGTGTGGATGACCTCGGGGCTGCCCACCCCAAACTTGATTTGGGTGTTGTAGCCATAGCGCAGGCTTTTGGAGATGTCGTCGCCGTTCCATACATCGTGGTTGTTGGTGCTGCCAATGGCCGGCAGGTAGTTTAGCTCCATGTCCGAAAGGGTGGTAACCCCCCAGTGGGAGTTGATGAAACCGCCGCGTTCCCTGGCCCAGGCGGCTTTTTGGAAGTCCTCCTCCGCACCGCTGGAGTAAGAGAAATGCTCAAACTCCCCCAGACCAATGAAAGGTTCCATGTCTAGCAGTTCGTGGGTTATTTCCGGAGCCACCTTTTTGCCGGGGGCAAAAGCGAACACGCGGTAGGGCAGTTTCTCGTAATCCTTGAACAGTTCTTTGGCCGCCTTTACGCCATCTTTGCCTGCAGAGCCGATGAGGTCTAGGCATTCGGCAAAGATGGTGGTGGTGCCGCAGGGCACCATGGCTTCGGCCAGGGCGGTGGGGTTTACAAGCTGGCTTTCAAAGTGGAAGTGGGCGTCAATGAGGCCGGGTATGGCGTACAGCCCTTGGCCGTCGAACACCTCTTTCACCTTCAGCAGGGTTTCGTCTGGGTTCAGCGCGATGATACGCCCCTGATACACCAGCAGGGAACCGGCGAAGGTGGTCTCGCCAAAGACGTCCAAGATCTCGATGTTTTTGATGAGCAGGTCGGCTTCTTTTTTGCCATGTAGAATGTCAAAAATAGCGTGTACCTGCTCCAGATGGGTTTGTGTGCTCATGCGTTTCTTCCTTTCACGTGGGGTTTGTTATGTGGATTCCCGCTGGACGATGGAGGGCGCCAGCATGGTGACCTTTTCAAAGGGCTGGTGGGCAATCTGCCGCAAAATCAGCTCGGCGCTGGCGCGGCCCAGTTGGTGGTTTTGCAAATCGATACAGGACAGCCCGGGGCTGAGCAGCTCCCCTAAGATGGAATTGCCAAAGCCCAGCACGGCCAAATCCTGCGGCACCCGTACCCCGCGCTTGATGAGGGATTTCATCAGTTGGGCGGCCATCATCTCGTTCAGCACGAACACGCCGTCTACCTCGCCGCTGCACAGGAGGTTTAGGTTGGCTTCGTCCAGGGGGCAATCGGGTTCTTGCTCTAAAAATAGAGGCTGGGCCAGGCCTGCTTCCTGGGCGGCTTTGCAGAAGTGGGTGATGTGCAGGCCGGTGGGCCCGCCTTGCACTTTGCGGGCCACCAGGGCCAGCTTGCGCCGCCCTTTTCCTAGGAAGTGGCTGGCGGCCAGCCCCCCCACCGCGGCAAAATCTGGGTAGACCAGGGGGAAGCTGGTGTAGGGCAGGGGGCGGTTCATGTACACCACTGGTATGCCAAAGCGCAACAGGGTTTGCAGGGAATCCCGGAAGGAAAGATCGTAGGAAAGGCCAATGAAGATGACCCCCGCGATGAGGTTTTCCCTCACCGAACGCAGCATTTCTTCCTCGGTTTGGGCCAGGTTTTCGGTTTCGCTTATATAAAGGTTGTAGTGGTGCTGGGCCAGCACCTCGGAAATGCCGGAGGTCATATCGGAATAGTAAAGGTTATTGATGCGCGGCAGAATGACCGAGATGTTGCTGGTGGTGTTTTCTTTTAAAGAACGCGCCACAATGTTGGGGATGTAGGCCAGGTTCTGTATGGCATCGTCAATGCGCTGGGCGGTTTCCTTTTTTACCACGATTTTATCGTTGAGATAGCGCGAAACCGTGCACACGCTTACACCGGCCTCTAGGGCAATGTCTTTGATGGTTGCCATCCGTCACCTCACAGGAAGAACCGTAATCAAATTGGTTATACGTTTTAGTTATACGTTTATCATAAACAGAAAGCCCAGTTTCTGCAAGACATTTTTCATAAAAAATAGAAGTTTAGCACAAACGCCAAAAGCGGTGATGTTTTTTTGACCAATTTGCAGAGAGGGCGGGCTTGGGCAGTGTGACGAAACCGGGGGTATGCCTTGCACAAAACACGTGAAAAATGTCTCTTGAAATTGGCCAAGGTTCGCTGTATGATAGTACAAGTTTGGAACAAAGAATAGGGCTGGGTGCCTGGCAGCATTTTGGCAGCCGGAAAGCGCAGCATGTCGCCTTGGTTGTTCCGCTATACGGTGAGAGGAACCTTTATGCAAAACGATAGCCCGGCCAAGCGGCCCTTGTTCCGCCTGTCGCCGCCACAAACCATCACCCTCAGCTTTGCCGCCATGATTTTGGTGGGCGCTGTGCTGCTCAACCTGCCCATTGCCAGCCGCAGTGGGGAGAGTGTGGGCTTTATCAATGCCCTATTCACTGCCACCTCGGCCAACTGTGTGACGGGCCTTGTGGTGGTGAACACGCTGCAACACTGGACACTGTTTGGCAAAATGGTGATTTTGGTGTTGATTCAACTGGGGGGCCTGGGCTGGATGACCCTGATGACCCTGGGCATGGTGTTTTTGCGCAAACGTATCAACCTGGAAAACCGCCTGATCATCCAGGCTTCGTTCAACCAAGACAACGTGGGCGGCATGGTGCGCTTGGTGCGCACCGTCATCACCATCACCCTGTGGTTTGAAGGGGTGGGCGCGGTGCTGTTGGCGGCGGGCTTTTATTTTTCCAGCCCCCGCATGGGGTTTTTAGAATCCCTGGGAAAAGGGGTATTCCACTCCATCTCTGCCTTTTGCAACGCGGGTTTTGACATAATTGGGCCAGACAGCCTGGTGCCCTACCAAAACAACTACTATATATGCCTGATTATTATTGCGCTGGTCATCTCGGGCGGGCTGGGCTTCATGGTGTGGGGCGAAATGCTGGCCCGCCCGGCCAAAAAGGGCCGGCGGGGGCTGCGCCGCCGCTGGATTTTCCTCTCGCTGCACAGCAAGATGGTGCTTACCGTAACGGCGGGGCTGATTGTGCTGGGCATGGGGCTGTTCTTGCTGTTTGAGTGGAACAACCCCGGCACCATGGGCCCCTTAACCGTGCCACAAAAGATGCTGGCCTCGCTGTTCCAATCGGTCACATTGCGTACCTGTGGCTACAACACCCTGCACCAAGGGGAGCTCACGGCGCCTTCGCAGCTACTCTCCTGTTTGTTCATGTTCATCGGTGGCTCGCCTTCGGGCACGGCGGGCGGCATCAAAACCGTCACGATGGGCATCATTTTTGTGGCCATGTACTCGGTGTTCCAGGGCCGCCGCCGGGTAGAGGCGTTTGGCCGCACCCTGCCGCTGGACCTTTTGCAAAAGGCCCTGGCTGTGGTGACCACCATGCTGATTGTGGTGGTGGGCTCCACCTTCGTGCTATTCTATACAGAGCAGGCCAGTGCTTTTCCGCACTCGTTGCTGGATTTGCTGTTTGAAAGCGTTTCGGCCGCAGGCACGGTGGGCCTTACCACGGGAATCACACCCTATCTTTCGGCCGCGGGCAAAGTGGTGCTTTCCATTTGCATGTTCCTAGGGCGCCTGGGGCCGGTAACGGTGGTGGTTTCGCTGAACATGCGGATGCGCAAGGGCATGGCGGATATTGAATACCCCAGCGAACGTGCCATTATTGGCTAGCATCTAAAAGAAGTTATGTATATAATAGAAGTTATGTATATAATAGAGGATACAGTGAACCCCCGGCAGGGGGAAGGGCGGGAATAGCCCTAAGAAAGGAACGGCCATGAAGTCTCAAAAGAATGTAAAACAGTTTGCGGTCATCGGCCTGGGGCGGTTTGGGCAGAGCATTGTGAAGAGCCTGTCTGAATACGGGGTGAACATCCTGGCGGTGGACAATGACGAAGAAAACCTGCACGCGGTGTGCGGCTATGCCACCCACATGGTCAAGGCGGACGCCGAGGACGAGGAGGCCATGGCCAAGCTGGGCCTGGGCAATTTTGACACGGTGATTATGGCGATGGGCGAAGATTTGGAGGCCTCTTTGCTGGCCACCATGACGGCCAAGGAACTGGGGGCCAAGTTCATTGTGGTAAAATCCTACGGGGAGCGGCAGAAGAAGATTTTTGAGACCGTGGGGGCAGATTTGGTGGTGGTGCCCGAGCAGGAGATGGGCGCGAAGCTGGCCCACCGCCTGGTGCGGCCCAATATTGTGGATATTCTGGAAAACAACGACAATTTCCAAATTACCGAGATGCGCCCGCTGAAAGAGTGGGTGGGTAAATCGGTGGTGGAGTCCGACATCCGCAAGGAACACCACACCTCCCTGTTGGCCATCATCCGTGGCGACCAGACCATCTTCCCGGTGCTGCCGGAGGAGATTATCCGGGAGGATGACCTGCTGATTGCGCTGTGCGGCGCGGCGGGCTGCCCCCGCTACCTTTTGTAACCACTTTTTATAGTTTTAGGCGGAGAAGGGCCTTGAGGGCTTCCTTCTCCGCCTTTTCTCTGTGTAAATATGAAAGGACTGTGAAGAATTCGTCACAATTCATGCCGTAATATTGTGGAAGGCGGCGGAATGCGCTATACTGTTCGAAGCCAGAAGGCCTAAAAACACGGAAAGGGGGCGGTGATGATGTGGCAGGATGAGGAAGGACGGGACAAAACGATGAACCAAGAAAACGGCACACCCCACCATGGCAGCCAAGCCGGCCGTATCCAGCGCAAAACCCCGCCCCCCGCGCCGCCCCCGCCCCCCAGGGAGGCAGGGCCGCGCAGCACCCGGTTTGACCCCGAGGCCCCGGCGGGCCCGGAAAGCTGGCTGGCGCCCCCAGTGCCGCCCCCGGCAGGGCCCAGTTTGTTTGATTTGATGGAGGAGCCTGCCCGCCCCCCTGCGCCGCCCCCAGCGGCCCCCAGCCTATTTGCGCTGATGGGGGAAGAGGAGAGCCCACCGGCGGCTGCCCCAACCCCCGCGGCCAGCGTGTTTGAGCTGATGGGGGAGGAGCCACAGCCGGGTGCCGCCCCGCCCCCAGCGCCGCCCGCCACCGTGTGGGAACTGGGCCTGGATGAACCCGAAGAGCCCCGGCGGAAAAAGCGTGCCCCAAAGGAAAAACCCCCCAAAAAGCCGAAGAAAGGCCCTGGCAAGCTAAGCCGGGCGTTTCGCAGCGCCAAGGAGAACCAAAAGGAACGTGCCCGCGGCAAACTGCGCTGGCGGGAGATGACCTGGAAACAGCGTGGCCTGCGTGTGCTGAGAAACCTGGCGGTTTGCCTTGCGGTGCTGCTGGCCGTGGGGGCGGCAGGCACCGGCATCTTCTGGGCGGCCACCACCCAAAACGATGACCTGTGGCTGGATTTAAACCAGATACCCTACAAAACCGAGACGGTGCTTTATTATACCGACCCCCAGACGGGCGCCACGGACGTGTATGCCACCCTGCCCTGCACCCAGAACAAGGAGTATGTGGAGGGGGCGCTGATGCCGCAGTATCTGCGGGATGCCTTTGTGGCGGTGGAGGACCAAAAGTTCTATGACCATGGCGGGGTGGATATCAAACGCACCCTGTTTGCCATGGCGAATGAGGTGAAATTTGCCCTTACAGGCAGCTATATTGGCGGCGACGAAGGCCGCAAGCAAGGCGCATCCACCATCAACCAGCAACTGGTAAAAAACCTGACCCGGGACGATGAGGACAGCAGCATGGCGGGCTACCTGCGCAAACTGCGGGAGGTTTACCGCGCCTGGAAGATGGATAGCGACTACAGCAAAGAGGAAATCCTCTCGGCCTATCTCAACATCATCAGCTTCACTGGGAACACCGCCGGGGTACAGGCCGAGAGCCGCAAGCTGTTTGGCAAAACGGTGGATCAGCTCACCTTGGCCGAGTGTGCCTCGCTGGCGGCCATCACCCGCAACCCCGCACGTTACAACCCCGTTACAAACCCCGAGACCCATTTGCAGCGCCGCAACTATGTGTTGAGCGAGATGCTGGACCAGGGCTATATCGGCCAGGAGGAGTATGACGCCGCCGTGGCCACCCCGCTGGAGGTGACGGGCGAAGAGGACCCGCCCCGCCCCCAGCAAGTGACCAGTTATTTCACCGATGCGGTGATGGATGAGGTGGTGGCCCAGCTTGTAAATGAGCGGGGCTTGAGCCGTAAAGAGGCCACCAACCTGCTGTACAACGGCGGGCTACGCATTTACACCACCGTGGTGCCCCAGTTGCAGGCCGCCATGGAAAACGAACTGGAAAACGCCCGCAGCTACCCCCGCCCCAGCCACACCGTGCAAGGCCCCCTGGAGGACGCGGAGGGCAACCCCCTGCTGAATGAGGCCGGCGAACCGGTGCTGGGGGATGTGCAGGAGTATGCCCAGGCCGCCATGGTGAGCCTGGACTATGAGGGCGGCGTATGCGCCGTGGTGGGCGGCCTGGGCGAAAAGGAGATCAGCCGGGGATTCAACCGCGGTATGAGCGCCTCACGCCAAGTGGGCAGCACCATGAAGGCCATTGCGCCCTATCCGCTGGGCATTGAGAGCAATGAGATCACTTGGTCGTCGGCTTTTCCAGACCGCCCCGTGCGCCAGATGGAAAACGAGCAGACCGGGGAGATGGAGGACTGGCCCGCCAATGTGGACAGGGTGTATTCCGAGCGGGATATTCTGGTGCGGGAAGCCTTTGCCCGTAGCGTGAACACCATCGCCGTGCGGGTGGGGGCCGAGGTGGGGAACTTCCGCATGTACAATTTTGTGAAGAACGACCTGGGCATTCCCAGCTTTGTTTTTAAAGACAACAAGCCCGGCCCGCTGGTGCTGGGCAGCAGTACCTATGGCATCACCCCGGTGGAGATGGCCAAGGCCTACGCCATGATGGGCAACGGCGGCTATGTGCCCACCGTGCACACCTATACCCACATCACCAGCGGCACCGGGGACACCTTGTTTGGGCGCGAGGCCCCCCTAAAGCAGGCGCTTAGCGAGGACACGGCCTTTATTATGAACCGCTTGATGCGCGAGGTGGTGACCGGGGACGGCACGGCCTCTGGCATGGGGGTGCCGGGCGACATGGACAGCGTGGGCAAAACCGGCACCACCAGCGACAACCGCGACCACTGGTTTGTGGGCTTGACGCCCTACTATGTAACGGCCAGTTGGTATGGCTACGACGACAACGCCCCCCTCTCGGTGGATTACCGCCACCACCCGCCCACGGCGGCCTGGCGGAATGTGATGCAGGCGGCCCAGCAAGGCCTGCCCTACCAGGAGTTCCCCGCCAGCGAAGGGGTGGCGCAACTGGCCTACTGCACCGAGAGCGGCTATGCCGCCGGGCCCAACTGCCCCAGCCGGGAGGGCTGGTACAAAACCACCAACCCGCCCAGAGGGGGCTGCCCCCTGCATTCCTAAAAAAGAGGGGGAGGGGGCGCTTTGCCCTCTTGCAAGCCGGGGCGGGGCTGTGGTATAATAACAGCCGAACAACTGAATAGTGAAGGTCTTCAGGGCAGGGTGAAATTCCCGACCGGCGGTGATAGTCCGCGAACGTTGCTTTACGGCAGCGCCGAATTGGTGCAACTCCAATACCGACAGTACAGTCTGGATGGAAGAAGATGGGCGTTGGCTTTTTTTGCCGCGCTTCTGCAAAAAACGCAGATACACCTGGAAGGCTCCCCGCTTTCAGGTGTATCTTTTTTGGGTGGTTTCGTCTGCCCAGGTTTTGGGAGAGTGATGTTGTTTTGGCAAGCGAAAAGACAAGAAAGATGGTGGCGCTGGCCGTGCTGGCGGCCATTGCGCTGGTGGTTACCTGGCTGGGGCGTATTTCCATTGCCCCCGCGGCCCCCTTCCTTAAGTACGACCCCAAAGACGTGGTGATTTTGATGGCGGGCTTTTTGTATGGCCCCATCCCGGCGGTCTTGGTCTCGCTCACCGTCTCGCTGATTGAGATGGTAACCGTGAGCGACGCGGGGCTGATTGGGATGCTGATGAACGTGCTGGCGTCCTGCTCGTTTGTGTGCCCGGCGGCCTTGCTGTACCGCAAACGGCACAATATCTCGGGCGCGGTGCTGGGTATGGTGCTGGGCGTGCTGGCCATGACGGGTATGATGCTGCTGTGGAACTACTTTGTAACCCCCTTCTATATGGGCGTGCCGCGCGAGGTGGTGGCGGGTATGCTGCTGCCGGTGTTCCTGCCCTTTAACCTGTTTAAGGGGGCGCTGAATGCCTCCCTGACCTTCCTGATTTACAAACCCCTGGCAAACGCCCTGCGCAAGGCCCATATGATGCCGGCCGGGGCGCCTGGGGGTATGCAACCGGCGGATGGCGGCGCGGCGGTGGCTGGCACTGCCGGTAGGCGCAGCCTGAGAGCCTGGGTTGTGGCGGCGCTGGTGCTGGCCGGCTGTGTGGTGGGCATTTTGCTGTGGCAGGGCATGGTATAGACTCTTGCGGCAGAAAAAGCACCCCCGGCCAAGATTTGCATCTTGACAAGGGCGGCCTGGTTCGATATAATAATTTGGCGGTGTGTTATGCTGCGCCAAAGGAGCATCCATGAAACTGAAGCTGCAAACTTTGTTTTCTGGTAAAACGGAGAATGAAAACGGTGAGATTTCGCTGGATTTTGCAAGCCGGGATTTTGGGGCGTTCCAGGTGCTAGAACCCGCACGCCTAGGCTTTTCTGCAAAGGCACAAAATGGCGCCGTTTTGCTGGACATCACCCTGGATGCCACCGTGCAGGCCGTGTGCGCCAGATGTGCCGCCCCGTTTGAAAGGCCCTGGCAATGGCAGAATAGCTTTCGCATCACAAGCAGGGATTTGGAAGAAGAATTCCCTGAACTGCCGTTTACGGCGGACGGTGGGCTGGATTTGGAAGAACTGGCCTACGGTGAATTGCTGATGGAGGTTGGCCCGGTGCTGCTGTGCCGGGAGGACTGTGAAGGCCTTTGCCAAAACTGCGGCCAGCCCCAAGGAAGCTGCAAGTGCGAACCGGAACAAGCGGGTGACCCCCGCCTACAAGTGCTGAAACAGCTTTTACAAGCTGAGGAAGATAGTAAACCCTGACTCTGCCCAAGGCAGGGCGGCCAAGATAGAGGGAGGTGCTTATCATGGCAGTACCGAAGAGGAAACATTCCAAAGCCCG
>CAYYLW010000094.1:0-10344 GCA_964472465.1 uncultured Oscillospiraceae bacterium
GGTGAAAATTACCCCCGCGCACGACCCGAACGATTTTGAGGTGGGCCGCCGCCATAATCTGCCCGTTCTCTGTGTGATGAATGAGGATGGCAGCATCAACGACGAGGGCGGAAAATATGCCGGGCTGGACCGTTTTGCCGCCCGCAAGCAGATTGTGGCCGACCTTGAAGCCGGCGGCTATCTGGTAAAAATAGAGCCCCACGCCCACAACGTGGGCGGTTGCTACCGCTGTGGCACCATCATAGAACCCATGGTGTCCTTACAGTGGTTCGTGCAGATGGAGCCGCTCTCCACCCCGGCCATTGAAGCCGTGAAGGACGACAGCATCCGCTTCGTGCCCGAGCGCTTTGCCAAAACCTACCTACACTGGATGGAGAACACGCGCGACTGGTGTATCTCCCGCCAGCTCTGGTGGGGCCACCGCATCCCCGCGTGGTACTGCGAGGACTGCGGCGAGGTCACCATCAGCATCGAGCCGCCCAGCGCCTGCGAGGCCTGCCACAGCGGCCGCATTCACCAAGATGAAGACACCTTGGACACCTGGTTTTCCAGTGCGCTATGGCCATTTTCTGTGCTGGGCTGGCCCGATGACAGCGAGGATATGCGCTACTTCTACCCCACCAACACCCTGGTGACGGGCTACGACATTATCGGGTTTTGGGTGTCCCGCATGATTTTCTCGGGCCTGCATTATACCGATAAGGCCCCCTTCGACACCGTACTGATTCACGGCCTGGTGCGGGACGCCGATGGCCGGAAGATGAGCAAGTCCCTGGGCAACGGCATCGACCCGCTGGATGTGATTGCCGAATACGGCGCCGACGCTTTGCGCTTCACCCTCATCACCGGCAGCACCCCCGGCAACGACATGCGCTTTTCAGACGATAAAGTGCGTGCTTCCCGCAATTTTGCCAACAAACTATGGAATGCCGCACGCTTTGTGCAGATGAACCTGCCCGAAGGTTTCACCCCCGGCCTGCCCGACGCCGAGGACTTTGAACTCAGTGACAAGTGGGCCATTTCCGTGTATAATGATTTGGTACAGCAGGTAACGGAAAACCTGGAACGCTATGAGTTTGGCCTGGCCGCCCAAAAGGTGTATGAATTTGTATGGGACATTTTGTGCGACTGGACCATTGAAATTGCCAAGACACGTTTTGGCAGCGAGGACAAAAAAGACGCCGACACCGCCTGCCGGGTGCTGGTGTGGTTGCTGGCAGGCGCCTTAAAACTGCTGCACCCCTTCATGCCCTTCATCACCGAAGAAATTTACCAAACCCTGCCCGGCAGCGAGGGAAGCATCATGTTGCAAAAGTGGCCCATGCGCCGCAAGGATTTGGATTTTTCTGCCGAGCAGCATGATTTTGGCGAGGTGATTGAACTGGTGCGGGCCGTGCGGGCCGTACGGGCCGATATGAACGTGCACCCCGCCAAGCGCACCCGCTTGATGATTGAAAGCCAGCGGCCCGAGGTGTTCCGCCAAAGCGAGGGTGTGCTGAAAAAGCTAGCCTGGGCAGAAGCGGTGGAACTGATACCCGAAACCCCGGCCGACACCGCCGGTATGGTGCAGGTGGCCACCACCGCGGCGCGCGGCTTTATCCCCATGATGGAGCTGGTGGACCGCGAAAAAGAACTGGCCCGGCTTTCCAAAGAGAAGGAAAACGCCCAGAAAGAGATAGACAACTACCAAAACCGCCTAGCAAACCAAGGTTTTGTACAAAAAGCCCCTGCCCATGTGGTGGAAGAACTACGGGAAAAACTGAAAAAAGCTCAGGAAAAAAGCGAACGTTTGGAAGACAGCATCCGCGCGCTACACTAGCCGTTGCCGCCTTCCCCATGTTCACCTATAATCGGCCTCATTTGAAATTAAAGGCGGGTGCCGTATGAACAAGCAACTCATCCGGGAGCATATTGAGCGGCTGGGTATTGTGAATAAGCAGGAACTAATGCGCCAAACCGGGGCGGCGGCCAGCCTTCTTTGGGACCCTATGGTGCGCCTGATTGAAGAAAAAGAGGTGCTGTTTTGCAGGCTGGACCATGGCGCCGAGACCCTTATTTCCCGCCATTTGTTCCTCTGCCTGTACCCCGTGCGGGTGGAGCCGCAACTCTCTTCCCATGCCCAAGTTTTGTATGATTGGCTATGTGACAACGAAACCGCCACCACCGGTGCCTGGCGGGAATTTTCAGAAAAAATGGCGCCCGCCAATTTTTGGCCTGCCCTACGGGAACTGGAAGAAACCGCCTGTGCGCTGCCCATTCGCATTTGCGGAGCCAGCGGCCCGGTGAAAGGCCTGGACGTCAAACAGGTGGATGAGCTGTATGAACTGGTGTGGGTGACGGACGAGTACTGGGTGAAGGGCGTATCGAGTTCGGCGCGATACCGGGATTTGGATTACGATGTGAGCGAGGTACGCAAATTACTGCGCAGCCACTATTCCACCCGGGAGATTGACGCTTTGCTCTACCACGCGGCCATGTTGCCCTAATTTTTTCCATTCAACCATAAAAAATACTCCGGCATTTTGGAAAATGCCGGAGTATTTTTTATGGTTTTTGTTTTGTTTTCTGCTGTGCATAGCGGTAGATGGCCCGCTGGTATACCTTGCCTATCTCCTCGGTAAACTCTTCGGGGCCATAGCGTCTTGCATAGTCAGACACCATTTTGTGGCGCTCGGCCCGCCCGGTTTCATCCAGCGCGGCGTATTCGTCCACATGGGTTTTGAACTCTTCTGCACTGGTAAAATAGTTCCCGTTTTTCCCCGGCACAATCTGGTCGCGGTTCAAAACGTCCAAACGCTGCAACACATACAGCCCACTGGCCATGGCCTCCAGCATGGAGATGGAGTTCATCTCGGTGAGAGAAGCCGTGGCAAACAAATCGCAGGCGCGGTAAAAATGCGGCACCTGGTCGTGTTCTATACGGCCCACCAGCTTCACCTGGCTGGCCACACCAAAGCGGTCTATCTCCTCTTGTAACTGCTGGCGGTCTGGGCCATCCCCCACGATAAACAGGTGGAAGCGTTCGTCGCCCTTGAAGCCCTGCTGGAAGTAATCAATCAGCACATCAATGCTTTTTTCCTTACCCAGCCTACCAATAAAGGCAAGCGCCACGTCCCCCGGCCGGATGCCCAACTTTTGGCGGAAAGCCTCGGTCTCGGCCTCCTGTGCATTTTCGGGCAAAAACTCGGTTAAATCCACCGTGTTGGGCACGATGTTCACCTGCTTGTTCACCCCGCAGCGCCGCAGATAATCGGCCACTTTGTTGGAGGGGCCAATAATCTCGGTGGCCTTCCCTGCCACCTTGCGGATATAGGAATGGGCCAAAGGCTTTGCCATCGTTTTCATTTTATCGGGCGCTTTTTGCGGAAAAAGATAGAAAACATAGTCGTCGTACATGGTGTGCAGGGTATAGACCACTGGCTTTTTCATCAAATCGGCCACAAACAGCGCAAAAATCCCCATCGAAAACTCGGTGTGTAAATGGATGATATCCGGCTGGAAAGCCTGCACGATGCGCATCCGGTACAGGTTCATCGGGCTGGATACCCCTGCCCCATAAATCTTTTTGAGGGGGATGGCCGGGCAATACAGCACATTGTCTTTTACGTAATGGCGGCGGCTCTTGGGGTCCAGCGTAACAATTAACACCGTATGCCCCTTGGCTTCCAGCCCTTTGCGCAGGGTTTCAATATGGGTAACAACACCGCTGATGTAGGGAAAATAGGTTTCGGTAAAAATGGCTATCCGCATCTGTTTCCTCCTGTTTTCTCACCAATCCAAGAAAATAAATAGGGAGAAAAGCCCAATGTCGATTGGAATTCTATGGGGCTTTCCGTTCCGCGCTTTACGGAAGAATTAATTTATCATAGCATTATTCCATCAAAAAGGCAAAGAGAATTCTGTAGCAATTTTCAGCAGAATACTTCTCCATTTTGTATCAACACCCTTTTTCTGATGATATTTGCCGCATTTTGCGGTAGCCCAAATTGCTCCTGTAAAAATTGGGCGAATAAAAAGGGGTTGATATTCTGCACGCTGCCCGCTGGCAGAACGGCCATAAAAGTGCCGTCCGGTTGCACCGGCAATATTTTTACCAGATTTTTTAAATCTACGGTTTCCTCGGTTTTTTTTCGTTTTACCAGTACGGGGGCCTCGGGCATTTTCCAGTATTTTTCCAGTATTTCTTGTATCTCGCCTTGTGTACGCCCGTAGTCAAACCAATATTCTGCGCGCGCTATCTCGGCGGGTTTATATTTGGGCAGGGCGATTGATTGCGCGCGGATGCCCCGTGGCAAGGCCCAGTTCAGCGGCGGCAAGAAGGCCGAAAAATCCTGTTCTTCGCTTTCGGTTTTACAGTCTACCGCTTCTGTTTCACTCTCCTGCCCCAGGGGTAACGGCAGGGCAAAACTCATATAAATATGGGGGTTAAACCCCTGGGAATACCACACCGGCAGGCCACTTTTTTTCAGTGCACGGGCCATCACCCGCTGTAAATCCAAATGGGAGATATAGGCCGCCTCTCCGGTTTTGGTAAAGAATATTCTAAGTGTTTGCATAACAGGCCCCTCCCATCATCTGGTTTACCCCACAGCCCGCGCACTGTGTGCGGCAGGGAGGCGTCACCTGGCCTTGCATGGCCTTTTGGTATTCCGCCTGCAAAAAGCGCTGGCTCACGCCGTAATCCAAATGCCCCCAGGGGCGGGCTTCCGTAGGCTGTAGCGCCCTGTTTGCATAAAAACGCGGGTCGATGCCGGTTTTGGCAAAGGCTTGCATCCATACCTCGTAGCGGAATTGGTCGTCCCAACCATCAAAACGGCAACCAGTGTGGTAGGCCAGTTCTATCACGTCGGCCAGGCGGCGGTCGCCCCTGGCAAAAGCGGCTTCCAAAAAGCTAATGCGGCTGTCGTGGTAGCTCACCGATATTTTTTTACTCTGCACGCATTGCAGCAGATATTTTTGCTTTTCCCGCAGGGTCTCTTCCTCATCCTGGCCCCAGCACTCAAACGGCGTGATGGGCTTTGGCACAAAACAGGCCACACTGATGCTGACCTTGACCCCCTGCCCCTTTCTCTTTTTGGCACTGGCGTAGTACAAATCCACCACGCGCTGGGCCGTGGCGGCAATGCCCGCTATATCCTCCATGGTCTCGCCGGGCAGGCCCATCATAAAGTACAGCTTCACCGCCGAATATCCCGCGTCAAAAGCCATTTGGCAGGTGCGGTCTATCTCCTCATCGCTCACGTTCTTGTTGATAACATCCCGCAGGCGCTGGGTGCCCGCTTCGGGCGCGAAGGTCAAGCCGCTTTTACGCACCCGGCTTACCTTTTCGGCCAAGCTCTCGGTGAAATTATCCACCCGCAGCGAAGGCAAAGAGAGGTTGATTTTTTCCTTAGAGGTCCAGTCCAGCAGGGTATCCAGCAGGCCTTCCAGTTCGCTATGGTCGCTGGTGGAAAGGCTGGTTAGGCTCATCTCTTCGTAGCCGGTGTTTTTGCACAGTTGGCGGGCAGCCCCGTTCAACATGCCCGAAGGGCGCTCGCGCAGCGGGCGGTAGATGAAGCCAGCCTGGCAGAAGCGGCAGCCCCGCTCGCAGCCACGCATCACCTCAATTTGGGCACGGTCGTGCACGGCCCCCACCATGGGCACCACGAATTCCTCCGGCGGTGAAAAGGCCGAAAAATCCTGCAAAATGGCCTTACGCACCGGCAGCGGCGCTTCTTCTTCTGTCTTTTTAATGCCGCAAAAAATCCCATCCGCCCCATATTCCGCCTCATAAAAGGCCGGAATATATACGCCGGGAATGGCGGCCAATTTTTTTAGCAGTTCTTTTTTGGGTGTTTTTTTCTCCTTTTCGGCGGCCACCACCCGGCATACTTCGGGCAGTTGCTCCTCCCCCTCCCCCAAAAATAGGGCGTCGAAGAAAGCGGCCATCGGTTCGGCATTACAGGCGCAGGGGCCGCCCGCCACCACCAAGGGCCAGCTTTCGTCCCGCTGGGCGGCCCGTAGGGGAATGCCCGCCAAATCCAGCATGGCCAAAATATTGGTGTACGAAAGTTCATACTGCAAGGTGAAGCCCACGATATCAAACGCCGAGAGCGGGCTGCGGCTTTCCAGCACATACAGGGGGTAGCCCGCTTCTTTCAGCGCGTCGGCCATATCCACCCAAGGCATAAAGGCGCGCTCGCACCACACCCCCTCCATCTTGTTCAGAAGCTCATAGAGTATCTTCATCCCAAGATAGGACATCCCCACCTCGTAGGTATCGGGAAAGCAAAAGGCAAAGCGCAAGGCCGCCCCTTCCTTATAAACACAGCCTGGCTCCCCACCTGTATAGCGCCCGGGTTTTTGTACCCCGGCCAATATTTCCCGCAATTTTTGTTCCAAAATAAACTCCTTTATCCGCATCAAATTGAACGAGTATTATATGAAAAGAAACCGGCGAAACGCCGGTTCTCTTCCCATCAGCTAAGGGGCTGATTGGTTCTGATAGTTTTCTCCAAACAGGGCATCGTATTGAAGCATCCAGTGCCTGTTCAGGCTCTCCCGTTTCTCTGGGCTCAGAGAATTTTCTATAATGCTGCCATCGGGATTTACCACATAGCCCTTGTTGCTGGCCCGTAACACGCCCATCTGCTGGGATAAAAAATCAAAATATTTCGGTTTTTCCAAACCAAAAAGGTTCATCACCACAGGGGAAAGGTTGTAGGTTGCCACCGTACCAAGCTGGGTGGCTTCACCGCCCTGGTTGCTCCAAATAAGAAGGGGCGTTTGATAAAGTGAGGGGCTGGCTGTTTCACCCCGGCCGATAAAACCAGTATCTTCAAACATCTTAAACCCATCGCTCATGGGGTTCATATGGTCCCCCCAGAACACCAAAATGGTGGGTTTTTCCACGGTGCGCAGATAGTCTGTTAGGCGGCCCAGCGCGGCATCCATTTCATAAATGCCGGTGGCGCAATCCTCTAGCTGGCCAATGGTGGAATCGGGAATCCCGGCGGGGCTCTCGGTCACCCGCACCAGTTCCCCTTCGGGGTAACGGCTACGGTCATAGGTGGTGTGGTTTTGCATGGTAACCGCGTGGATGAACACGGGGTTCTCTTCGGAAGAGCGGCTTTGGTGTTCCTCAATAATTCTATCCACCATCGCTTTATCGGACACAAAGCCACGGCGCAAATCGGGGTTTACAAAATCCTCTTGGGCTATGAAAGTGTCGATACCCAGGCGGGGGTAGGCCGTGTCACGGTTCCAAAAACGGCGGCCATAACCGTGGATGGCCAGGGTCTCATAACCCTCTTTTTTCAGTTCCTGCGGCAAAGAAAAGGTTTCGCCCGTTACATATTGCTGGTAGGGCTTGCTGCCCGATGGCAGAAAATCCACAGAAAAACCCGTGAGGGCTTCAAATTCCACATCGCAGGTGCCCCCGCCAAAACTGGGGGTGTAAGCCATGCCACGCGCGCCCTCCTGCGCCAGGGCGGTGAGGTTGGGCAATAAATCCCGGTCATAGCTGACGCCGGGCAGGGCCGTCACATCCCAAAAACTCTCGGCCATCACATAGATAATATCAGGTTGCTGGCCGGATAAATCGGCCAAGGGGGCACCCACCAATAGGGGATTTTCGCCGCCCTTACCCGCTTGAACCTCGCCCAGTATTTCTTGCACCGCCTCCGGGCTATAACCCTCGGGCTCGGCGATGCTCATCACCTGCAAATTGGTGAGAAAACCTGTGACAAGGCCGTTGGTGCGGTAGTATCTGTCCTGCATCCACATATCGCTTTGCACCCCAATGGCCGCGGTGCCGCGGGGGCTTAAAAAAACACCAAACAGCAGCAGCCCCGCCCCTAGCAAGGATACGGCCGAAAGGATAAATCTGCTTTTCCAATCGGTTTTACCGTCTTTTTTCTTGGGCAATATCACAAAAAAAGCAGCTGCCGCCAACACGGCAAAAATGGCAATGGTGGCAATCATGGAGGGCTGAATGACAAGTTTTATCTCATCGCTCACGCCCATAAGGTCGCCAATTTGCTGTAAATCCCAGGGCAGCAAGGGTTCGCCGCGCATGGTTAGTTTATAGTAGGTGGCAACAGCGGGCACATTTCCCAGTAGCCCCAAACACATGGTGGCCACCATGTGGCTGCCCACCAAATGTGCCACAAATATATACACAAAAACCAGCAATAGATAGGACACCAAAAAACTGAGAAAGTTGGTTTGCACGGCCAAGAAAAAGCCGTAGTCTCTTTCGTGTGGGCCCAAGGTGCCGCGTGCAATCCACTCCATAGTCACCATGGTAACCAGGGGCACTAGCAGGCAAAACAACAGGTTCAGCCATTCACTTTTGCGTATGGCCAGCGCGCGTGGCGAGGAGAGAAACCGCTTCTTCCCGGCCGGTTTTTCTCCCCCAGGCGGGGGGCTGGGCGGTGTTGAGGCCGTTTTTTCATCCTGCCGTAGCAGGCCAGGCATTCGGGGGCTGTTTTTTAGTTCACGGGCGTTGTTTTCAGACATGTCTCATCCTTTTCTTGCAGAAGGTAGGTCTATTTGATAAAACACGCCCGGCCAACTGGCCGGGCGAAGCTTTACGCTGCCGTTAATCCAGTAAAATTTCCCCGTAGCTGGGGCCACCGGCCGCATTGGCCTCGTCGGTATCCAGATGCATGGCGGCGGCATAGTGTTCGCTAACCCTGGCCACCACATCACAAAACACCAATTTACGGCCATTTTCACCACAGGCCACCTTCACCATCTGCTCGTTTTGTATGCCAAATTTTTCAGCGGTGATGGGATCCAAATGTACATGGCGCTTGGCCACAATACAGCCCTGGCTAAGGGTGACCTCCCCTTTGGGGCCCACCACTTTAATTGGGGCCGAACCTTCAATATCTCCGCTTTCCCGCACCGGGGCGTTCACACCTATAGAACGAGCATCGGTCATGCTTATCTCCACCTGGGTGGCCCGGCGGGTGGGCCCCAGAATGGAAACCCCGGCCAGTTCGCGCTTTGGGCCCACCAGGGTAACCCGTTCGTCACTGGCATATTGCCCCGGCTGAGACAAATCTTTTTTGGGGTGCAACTGATAGCCCGGCCCAAACAGGGTCTCCAAATCGTTCACATTCACATGGACATGGCGGGCAGAGGTTTCCACAATCACTCTTCTAACCACGTTATCCTCCCAGAAATTCTTTTTCATTGTTTTTTCGTACGCGCCACAAATTTACACTTTTTTCCACAAATATTGTACCACAAAAAAAATAGCGTGCAAAGGGGCCAAAACATACAGAATATGGTATACTATCAGACGGGAAACCATGCAAATGCACCACTAGAGGGAGGACTGAACAATGGAAACATGGCAAAGCCTGCGGGATGAATGCCTGGCCTGCCAGCGCTGCGGCCTTTCGGAAACACGGCAAAACGTTGTGTTTGGCGTGGGAAGTGAGACGGCAGAGGTAATGTTTGTGGGGGAAGGCCCCGGGAAGAACGAAGATGAGCAGGGCGAGCCTTTTGTGGGCCGGGGCGGCCAGCTTTTGGATGTATATCTGGAAACCATTGGCCTGGACCGCCAGAAAAACATCTACATTGCCAACATTGTGAAGTGCCGCCCGCCCCAAAACCGCGACCCTTTGCCCGAGGAACAAGAGGCGTGCAAGCCCTGGCTGCGCGAGCAGTTTCGCCTGATGCGGCCCAAGATAGTGGTGTGCCTGGGGCGCATTGCCGCCAAGGTGATGATTAAAAATGATTTTGCCATAATGAAGGAGCATGGCCAGTGGTTCGAGAAAAACGGCATCTGGTTCATGGCCACCCTGCACCCCGCGGCCCTGCTGCGGAACCCCGGCAATAAGCCCCTGGCTTTTGACGATTTTTTAGCCCTGCGGGCTAAAATTGAAGAACTGTGCGACCACACCTATTAATGGGGCAGTGGAAAATGGAAAATTGTAGCCCTAAACCGGCAGAATTTTGCTGTGTTTGGGGCTGTTTTTTATCAATCTTTTTTGCCGTTTATTTTGGTTCCACATATTTATTAGCATTTTTTGTGGCAAATAGATTGACTGTTATTAGTATACAGCAAAAATGTATACTAAATGTGACAGGATAAAAATAGATAAAACCTGAAAAAACGATAGACGTTCACGGGTATGATGGCAGGCAAAATTCCGAAAAAAGGCCACCCTTATTTTTATATTTTCAAAAAAATAAGGGTGGCCTTTTATTACGATATATATTGGGTTTTATGGGCTGTGTATGTAATGGATAAGCCGCTGGCAGGAAAAGCAGGCCTCTTTTGCCTAAACGCCTTCCTTTTCCGGCAATTTCCCCACGTTTACCCAGGCGCGGCTGGCCGCCACCTCCGCT
>CAYYLW010000095.1:0-10234 GCA_964472465.1 uncultured Oscillospiraceae bacterium
GTATCGCGGCCTATACTCTCTATATCTACTTCGATTTCTCGGGCTACTCCCTCATGGGTATCGGCATGGGTAAAATGCTGGGCTTCGATTTCCCCATGAACTTCAACCTCCCCTATATCAGCCGTTCTGTCACCGAGTTTTGGCGCCGCTGGCACATCACCCTTTCCTCTTGGTTCCGGGAGTATGTGTATATTCCCCTGGGGGGTAACCGGCGCGGCAAGGCCCGGCAAATCTTCAACCTCTGTGTGGTGTGGTTCCTCACCGGTTTTTGGCACGGGGCCAACTGGAATTTCATCTTCTGGGGCGTCTTTTATGCCGTCCTGCTCATCATCGAGAAAAACTGGCTATTGGATAAACTGGAAAAAGGCCGTGTGTGGCCTCATGTTTACACCATCCTCATCTTTACCTTGGGCTGGGCCCTGTTTGTGGGCAGCGACCCCGGCGTTGGCCTAGGCCTTCTGCTGCAAAAACTTTTCATCCCTCAAGGCGGCGTCAGCGCCCTCTATTTCCTGCGCAACTACGCGGCGGTACTGGCCCTGGGGGTACTGTTTTCCACCACCCTGCCCCAAACCCTGTGGAATAAAGTGAAAAACAACACCTGGGTACGCGGCATCGTGCTGGGCGTACTGCTGGTGATGTGCGTGGCCTATATGGAGGCCGGCGGCTATAGCCCCTTCCTGTACTTCAACTTCTAACACCCCGCCGAAAGGAGGCCACCCATGAAAGAAACCTTCCGCAGTCTGCGGCACTTCCCTCTCATCATCGTTTTTTTTGGCGTGATTGCACTATATTCCATCGCCGATACCCTGGCGCCGGACCGCGCGCTTTCCGAGATGGAAAACCGCACTCTCGCGCAGCGCCCTGCCTTCGACCCTGTGGCCTTTTTCAACAACCAATGGACACGGGAATATGGCGACTATACCAAAGACCAATTTTTGTTCCGTGACGAATGGATTGGCGTGCAAAGCTTTTTGGAAACCGCCCAAGGTAAGCTGGAAAATGGCGGTGTGTGGTTTGCCAGCCAGGATTACCTCATCGCTAAAAACAGCAGTTTCACCCCTGCCCAGCAACGCACCCTCAGCCTAAACACCGAGGCGGTGGCCACCTTGGCCCAGCAGCACCCCGGGAAGGTAAGCGCCATGATCGTCCCCTCCCCCGCCAACGTGATGAGCCAAAAATTGCGCTGGAACCCTCCACAGATAGATGAAAATGCGTTTTTGGACGAGGCCTTTTCTCAAATCGGCAGCGCGGGTGCCCAAGTGATTGACCTGCGTGAGGCCTTCTTCGCCTCTGAAGACCCTCTCTATTACCTCACTGACCACCACTGGACCACCCCCGGCGGGGCCCGTTTGGCCTACGAGAGCTTCTGTCAAGCGCGCGGGCTCACCCCGCTCCTGCCAGACGAAAACCTACTGCTTTCCGCGCCGGATTTCTTTGGCACCAACTATTCCAAAAGCCGCAAATTTGGCGCATTGGCCGATATTCTCTATTACTATAACCTGCCGAACACCCTCACCGTATACACCCCGGAGGAGGGCGGGGGGCTCGCCGCTGAAAAGGGCCCCCTCATGGATTTGCCCAAACTAGACGGCTATGATAAATACGGCGCTTTCTTGCGTGGCAACAATGGGTACAGTGTGTTAGAGGGCAGTGGCCAGGGTAGTATCCTGGTGGTAAAAGATAGTTATGGCAACAGCTTCGTGCCCTACCTCACACAAAACTATGCCACCATCGGCATCATCGACCTACGCGCTTGGTTTGAGGTGAGCCAAACCTTCATTGACGGCGGCTACGATGAAATTCTGGTGCTGTACAGCTTCGATAACTTCACCACCGATACAAACGTAGTACGCATGGTGAAATAGCCTACATGGCTCTCTCCCTCTCTTTTACTATGCCCGCCTCACTCCGCCCCCATCCCCCCATGTTTTTGATAACGGGTCGCCACTTAACCAATTAAGCCACCTTGCCCGCAGGCAGGGTGGCTTTTTACGTGAATCACCATTCCAAAATATCCTCTTCAAACAGAAAGGGGGGCTTATCTCCTGTATACACCACTTCCCACATTCCGTTCTCAGTTTTCCACGCTCGCTTGTCCCCCAAACCATCTCCGTAAAAACGCCAGCACGTCGGCATATACATCGGCGCGGTTTATTTCGTTTATCATTTCGTGCCGCCCGCCGGGGTATAGTTTCACTTCCAGGTGTTTCACCCCGGCCCCATGCAGCCACCCGGCCACCTGTTTCACGCCTTTTCCGTAATCGCCCACTGGGTCGGCATCACCGGAAAAAACAAACACCGGCATATCTTTCGGGATACCCACCGCCCAGGCCGGGCTGCTCACATCCCGCAAGATGCTGAATAATTCGTGGAATCCATTCAAGGTGAATATAAAGGTACATTTGGGGTCGGTGGCGTATTGCTTGGCCACCGCCTCATCCCGGGAAACCCAGTCATAGCGGGTGCGGGGGTTTTCTATTTTATTTAAATAGCTGCCAAACACCATACTGCGCACCAGCTTCGAGCGATGCCGTCCCCCATAGATTCCCTGCAAGGCACGCACCAGGGCAAGGCCAGCACCCGCCAGGGGGTTCCTGCCGCCTGTGCCGCTGATAATCAATCCCTCTATGCTATCTGGCCACTGCACGGCATAGCGGCGGGCATAAAAGCTACCCATGCTATGCCCCAGCAATATCACCGGTAACCCAGGGTAGGCCTCATGGGCCTTCTGGTTCATCGTTATTAGGTCTGCCAAAACATGACGGCGTCCGTCCTTTTCGGTAAAATAGCCATAGTCATCGGGTTCGGCTGCCGTGTCCCCGTGGCCCAAATGGTCGTTGCCACACACCACCACACCCTGCCCTGCCAAAAAATGGGCAAATTCACTGTAGCGATCCATATATTCACACATACCGTGTGAAATTTGCAATACACAAAAAGGCTGGGTTTCATCACTGGTATAAAAATAGCCCGCCACTTCGTTTATCCCGTCGGAGGATTTATACCGTATGTCTCTTTTCACGGTTTTCGGCAATTTTTAGCGCCTCCTCTCCCACGGCCACCAGCTTTAGTTCCATATAGCTGTGTACCTCATGGGTGGGTGTGAGGTTGGCCGGGCACTCCGCCGCGGTGAAATTGCACCAGCAGGTATCCAGTCCCGCATTCTGCCCACCCTTAATATCCGCTTCCAAGCTGTCGCCCACCACCAACACCTTTTCCCGGTGTTTGATGCCCAACTTGCGTAGGGCCATCTCAAAAAATTTGGGGCTGGGTTTTGTCACCCCCAGTTTTTCGCTGATGAACACCTCGTCAAAATAGGGCAACAAGCCACTTTTTTCCAGCCTGCTTTGCTGTATTTTCCCAATGCCGTTGGTCACGGCAGCCAGTGTGGCAAATTCAGCCAGTTCCGCCAGCAATTCTACCGCACCGGGAAACGGCTGTGCCGCCGCCGAAAGGTGCTTCATGTATTCGTTGTTCATCTTCACCACGTCGCCCTCGGCACCCAGTTCCTTCAGCAACTGCTCAAAGCGTTGCAGCACCAGCTTGTCTTTTTTTATTTCGCCACGTTCAAGCTTTTGCCACAGTTCTGCGTTAATCTGCGTGTACCGTTCGGCCGTTTGTTCGTCGTTGGGCAAGCCGCAGCCCAGTAATGTCGCCGCTATCGCCTCTTTTTCGGCGCTCCCAAAATCCAGCAGGGTACCGTCTAAATCAAGAAATAGGCAGTTGTAGTTGGCCCTCATCATACACCGCTTCCCCCGGTTTCACAAAATTTAACGCCAATCCCCATAACATATATTCCTTCGCTTTAGTACAGGCTGCCCACCGTCACAATCTGGCTAGCCAAATCAGCACGGTACTCGCTGTCTTTGGGGCGCAAGCTGCTCACCACCACACCCTCGGCGCCGGGCTGTTCGGTGGCATGCACAAACTTGCCCTCGCCCATGTATATGCCCGCCGTGCTGGCAAAAAACAGCACATCGCCTTCGTCCATGCGGTCCGGCTGTACAGGGTTTAGCACGCCGCCCGGCTTAAAGAAAATCTCTCTCGGAATGGTCACGCCGTTCAGTTGGTAGGTCATGGCCACAAGGCCTGCCGCATCTATACCCAAGGGGCTACGGCCTCCCGCGCGGTAAGCGGCCCCATTGTAGGAAAGGGCGGTTTCCACCAAGTTCCAGCGCATATCCTCGGGGGCCAGGCGTCCATGGTCCTCAATCTCATCCCCTAGGTAGGAGGCCCGGGTGTAACCTACCCCACCGCTGGCCAGGCCCACCTTGGCCCAGCCGCCATCCTCTGTATTCAACTGTACCAAAATGCCTCCCCTGGGTAGCGAAGCCACCCGGGGCGACGTCGCGCTCGCCTCTTTCTGTATGTCTATATACGAGGCAAGCACCGTCACCTTGGGGTATTTCCTCCAGGCGGCAGCTACCTCTGCGTTCCGCTCGTGGCAGGCCAGCGGGGTATACCCCTCCAGCCCATACTCGGTGCGCAAATAGCACCACCCAGTCTCCGATTCCTGCAAAATCTGTGCAGACATGCCGTACAGCAGTTCATCTACCCGCTCGCTTTCCACGCTGGGCCGTTTATACACTGGGGCAATGTCCGTAATGATGGTCGAAAGTGCCATGTTTTCTACTCCTTGTTCCTTTGCAATTTCCGCCGGGCCTACCATACCTTTTTCCCCTTGGGGATGGAAAGCCGCTGCGGGGCGGGGCGCGGGGCTGATCCGGCTGCCAGGTTCACCAGTTGCTGGCCCAGGCTCCCGTCCTCCATACTTTTTTTGTCCAACATGAGAATGCGCAGCTCCTCCGCGCGGTTTTGCAGCACGGCAGCATCCTTTCCTAGCTTTTGGGCTGTCACCACGGCGGTGCGCCCAAAACTGCCGGAAAATTTTTCGCACAACTGTTTCACTTCACTCAGCGCCAAGGCGCTGGGGGTACCCATTTTACAGCTTACAAACACCGGGGTCACCCCTTTTACCAGCAAAAGATCCACTTCATTCTTAGCGGTATCTGCCTTTCCCTCCACACCATCCCAGTCTATCACAACACTGCTAATCACCTCGTCGAAAAAACCGGTGTTTTTCGCGCAGATATAGCAGTATAACTCCAGCCATACACCCACCGATAGCATACACCGTTTAATCAACGGGCTTTTAAAAGTGAAAAACACCCCTTTGCCATCCAGCCCATAACGAGTGAAAATCCCCTTTTCGTAAAGCAACTCCATAAGCTCTGGGTTGTAGCGCACCAGTTGCCGCTCTCCGGTCATGGTTTTGGCCCCACCCGCGTCCAGTTCCTCTTGGTTAGAGCCAGCACAGCAAACCTGTAAATAGTTTACAAAATCATTCCAGTCCCGCGCATGCTCCATCAAAAGGCCAAACACGGTCTTGGCATCCTCTTCAAGCGCCCCATTTAGCTGCTGGGGGGTAATATGCCCATAGCCGTGCACCGTCGCCCCCGTCACAGCCAGCAAATCAGCCGCCGAGAAGTTGGGAATGCGGAATTTTCGCTCCAGCTCTTCACAGTGCCGCAGGTTGCTAAAGCGGCGGCGGCGGATATCAATATGAAAAGCCGGTAGGTCGCTGTCGGTCACCAGCATACCCGCCATGGCCAGCAGCAGGTCCTTACCACCGGTAAAATCAAACACACAGCCGGGGTAATCCCGCACCACAGCATGCAAGGCACGGCGCACCGCCGCCGGGCTCCAGGCGTCCACATAGTAAAATCGCGGGCGGCAACGCAGCCCCCTACGCTTAAAAAAACGGTAAATTGCCGTTTCCTTGAACATGTCTCCGTGCCGCTGGTCACACAGATACACCACAATCTCCGGTGCAAAAATGGAAGCGCTCAGCACATTTTTGATAGGCTCGCGGTCGAATAATTTTATTAGAACGCGCAACATGCCACCCCTTCCTTTTCTTGCATCCTTTATTATAACGAAAGCCCGGCCAAATGGCAAACATCACCCAGGCACGCCCTCTTTCATTCTCCGGCATTTTGGCGTATAATGAAGTCATTCTGGCGCTTTCCGCGTTACATTAAGCAGTCAGGCTACTTTTTCTACCCAATACCATGGCCACCCAAGGCCATGTTTACAAGATACAACGGTTCGTTCCCCACATCTCACAGCTTTTTTCTAAGGGAGGTCTTTTTTTGAACGAACTCGACCGTAAACGCGGCTTTCTCATCCGCTTTTTTTATCTGGCTGTCTGCCTTGGTCTTATCTATGTGGTGCTGGCCTATCTCATGCCGTTTGTCACCCCATTTTTGGTAGCGTATATTATCGCGTTCTTGCTCCAGCCTTTCATTCGGCTCTTGGGGCGCAAAACCCGGATGCCCAAAAAACTCATCGCCCTGGCCACCCTCATTCTCTTTTATCTGGTCATCGGCAGCCTGCTGGCGTTACTCACGGTGCGGCTGGGCATCTGGGCCGGGGAGTGGTTTGCCGGCCTGCCTGGTTATTATACCTCTACCATTGCCCCCACCATCGAGAAAATCAGCACCATGCTGACCGAGCTTTTCCCCGCCTTCAGCGCCGCACCAGAACCCATGATTACCCTCAGCCAAACCATCAACAGTGCCCTTGGTAATATCATCAGCATGGTGTCCTCTTTCTCGGTGGATTTCATCACCGGTTTCGCCTCCCAGGCACCTTGGGTGATGCTCTCCATCATCATCACCATCATCTCCTCCTTCTTCTTCGTCATGGATTATAGCCGCATCTCCTCCTTCATTCTGCGGCAGATGTCCCCCGGTGTACGGCGCAAATTCCTACTCATTAAAGATTATATCGTCGGCACTCTCTTCAAGTTTGCCCGGGCCTATTTTCTCATCATCTGCATCACCTTTGCCGAGGTGGCCATCGGGCTACTCGTCCTGCGGGTGGAAAACCCCTTTGGCATGGCCCTGCTCACCGCCATTGTCGATATCCTCCCCATTCTGGGCACCGGCACCGTCATGATTCCCTGGGCCATCTACGCCCTCATCAACGCCGATTTTTTCCTGGGCATTGGCCTGCTGGTGCTGTATGCCGTCATCACCATCGTGCGCCAAACCATAGAGCCACGTATCGTGGGGCGGCAAATCGGCCTGTATCCGCTGCTCACCCTCATCGCTATGTTTGTGGGTGCACGTATGTTCGGCATTTGGGGGCTGTTTGGCTTTCCCATCACCCTGGTGGTTATCGCGCACCTCAACCGCCTGGGGGAAATCAAACTATTTAAGGAGTAGGCGCCTGCCTGGCCGCCGTATTGTTCCCTATGATAGAATTCACCATCTCTGCCCCGGCGCCTGCCCGGCTGGAAGATTTTCTGCTCTCGGCCTGCCCTGGCATCGGAAAGGCCGAGTGGCACAAATACCTGCGTCAAAACAAAATCAAGCTAAACGGCAAACGCCAGCCCCTTTCTGCCCCATTACAGGCAGGGGATTTGTTACGACTTTATCTCCCCCCCTCTGCCGAGGCCCGCGCATATCAAAGCCACCACGCCCTGCCCGAGGTGCTGTTTGAAGATGAAAACCTGCTGGCGCTACACAAACCTGCCGGGCTACTCAGCCTTTCAGAAAATCCGGCCGAGGACAGTCTCCTGGCCCGCGCCCAGCGCCAGTACACCACCCCACTGTTGCCTTGCCACCGGCTGGATACCGGCACCAGTGGGGTACTGCTTATGGCAAAAAATGAAGCAAGCCTTCACTGTATCCGTGGGCTTCTGCACACCCGGCAACTGGAAAAAAACTACCTCTGTGTCACCTTGGGTACGCCCAGCCCCCCAGCCGGCTTATTAGAAGGCTATCTGTGGAAGGACGCCCAAAAAAGCCAGGTGCATATTTTCCCAGCCCCCCGCCCCGGGGCAAAACCCGTGAAAACCAGCTATAAGACCCTGGCCCAAAACGGCGAACTGGCCCTGTTGCAGGTGCGGCTCCATACCGGGCGTACCCACCAAATACGCGCCCATCTGGCCAGCATTGGTTGCCCTATTTTAGGGGATTCTAAATACGGCCAACAAACCGCCAACCGCCGTTACCGCTGCCGTTATCAGTGCCTTTGCGCCAAAAGCCTGCGTTTTCCGGCCACTCTTCCCGCCCCTTACGCCGCCTATAGTGGCCTTTTCATCGAGGCACCAGACCCCTGGTTCCTCACCCTGCTGGGGCGGTAATGAGGCGGCCCATAGATACACACAAAAGCGCACCCCTGGTGGGTGCGCTTTTACGTATCCATTTACTTGCCTCTGTCTACCGCTCGGGAATCAGCACGCCATAGCTGCCATCATTGCGGGCATACACTGCGTTAATCTCCCCTGTGTCCACATCCAAATATAGGTAAAAGCTGTGGCCTAGCATGTTCATCTGCAAAATGGCCTCATCCACCGTGGAAGGCTTCACCAAAAAATGTTTTTCACGAATCAGGTGGAAAGCTTGCTCCTCCACCTCTTCCTCAAAGGCCTCCACTGGCATGGGGCGGTGCAGTTTTTCGCTCAGCTTTTTGCGGTTTTTCACAATATTCTTTTGCAGCACCTCGGCCGCCGCGTCAAAGGCATCCTCCATTTGGTCAGCCGTACGCTCGGCACGTGCCACAAAGCCGCTGTCCCGCACGGTAATTTCCACCTTATGGAAGTGGCGCTCCACCACCACGGTCACATGAGCTTCTGCATTTTCGTCAAAGAACTTGTTCAGCTTTTCCAGGCGTTTTTCAACCCGCTGTACAAAACTGTCTTTCAAATTCACTTTCCGTCCGCTGCAGGTGATTTTCATCTCCACTCAGCCTCCCTCGTGCGTCATTCGATGAAAGAATGTTCCTTTCATTCTGGTTCTATTATAGCGTGTTTCTGGTAAAATGTCTAACAGTTTTGCCACCCAAAAGAAAAAGAACGGCAGTTTTGCCGTTCTTTTCGCTCTACATGAAGGGACGCCAAACTAACGGCGACGGGAATAACCCCCGCGTCGCGCTTCTGTCACGCGCTTTAAGTCGCTTATTTTTTCCTCGCTCTGGGTTTTAAAACGGGCCATCATGTCCTCAAAGCTTAGCCCATCGCCCGCAGGTGCGGCTTTTTGCTTTGGTTGCCACACCTTTCCGGTATCAGCCCTGGCGGGGCGGGGTGGCTTTTCCTGGGTTTTCTTTATGGAAAGCGCCACCTTGCCTTCGGGGCTAATACTCAGCACCTTCACCTTCACCATCTGCCCCTCGCTCAGCACATCACTCAGTTCTTGGATGTACTCATTGCTCACCTCAGACACATGCACCATGCCTGTGGTTCCATCGGGCAGCAGAACAAACGCACCAAACTTTTTTACACCTGTGATTTTACCCTCAACAATTCCACCAACCTCGAGCTGCATCAGCCGCATGATCCTCCTGTTTTCATTCTAAAAAACTTAAATCGGGCCATTATTGGCCCGATATGTCAACAAACACACGCTCATCCGGGCGGGCGTAGCCCATTTTTTCCCGGGCCACACGCTCCACATACGCGTCTTCATCGCCAGAAGCCGTCATACGTTCCAGCTCGGCATTTTTCAGGGTCTGCTCTTCCACTTTTGCCGTCACAACATCCAGCTCCTGCTGCTTTTCAGCCACCTGCATTTGCCCACCTACAAACGAAACAAACAGATACACTGAAGCTACCGCCACCGAAAGCCGAAACACCAGCTTGGTAACAGATGCCTTTTCCTTCTTGGCTTTTTCCTTTTTCCGCATAAGAGCCCCTCGGTGAACTTGTGCATCTGCACAGTGATACCATAACTGTTTTTGATTATACAAAAAAGCGCCGCAAGATGCAAGCATTTTCGGCGTTTTGTCATCTTTCAGCATAAAAAATGATGCAGGCAGTAAGCTTCAACAAACATCATCCCGCAAAAAAAGTGGTGGGTGGCTTAGTCCTTTTCTGTCTCGTCCAGTATTTCATACATCTCACGTGCCACATCTTTTCCCAGTGGCACATCCAGGCTTAGCACCCGGGCTTTGATGGCACGGTTCCCAAACGCCACTTCAATCTCATCGCCCACCTTCACCGCATAGCTGGCCTTCACAATACGGCCATTCACATAGATGCGTCCGGCGTCAGCCACTTCATTCGCTACGCTACGCCGTTTAATCAGGCGGGATACCTTTAGGTATTTATCAATTCTCACACTTTTTCACTCTTTCTTTCCCACAAAAAAGCAGCCGCAAAGCGGCTGCCGGTTGCATTCCTATTTCTTTTTGGCAACGGCGTCTTTCAGGGCTTTGCCGGCTTTAAAAG
>CAYYLW010000096.1:0-10203 GCA_964472465.1 uncultured Oscillospiraceae bacterium
GTTACTCCGGGGGATTTTAAGTCCCATGTGTCTGCCAATTCCACCATAGCGGCAAAGCAGGGTGGGGGAGGATGGCCTCCATACGCCTTGCCCTTTATCATACACAATCTGGGGGTAGGGTGTCAATTGGTATGGGGCGGTTTGCGTGGCAGAGGGGGATTTGGTACAATGAATCAATTATAGGGAAAGGGGGCGGCGAATGGCGCAGCAGGTGATTGCGTGGACGCTGGCAGGCTTCTTTTGGCTTGTGGGCGTGGTGGTACTGGCAAAAAGCAAGTGGAACACCGGCAGTTTGATGATTTGGCTATTGGCGGTGGTGTTTAGCCTGTGGGGGCTCTTCCCGGTGCAGGTGGCTGCCCTCGCCGCCTCGTGCCTTGGGTATTGGCTATGGCGGCTGTTTTGGGCAGGGCTTTTGGCCCTGGCCGCGCTGATTCTCTTTCTAGCCATTGCAGGGAAAAAATGTAGCCTTCAAGGCAATGAGGCCGCCATTATTGTGCTGGGCGCGGGGCTACAGCGTACCGTGGTAAGCGATGTGTTAGAGCGGCGGCTACTGGCGTCGTACCGGGCCTTTGCCGAGAACCCTGCGGCGCTGGTGGTGGTGAGCGGTGGGCAGGGCCGGGGGGAGGATATTCCCGAAGCGGTGGCCATGCAGCGCTGGCTGGAAGAACGTGGTGTGCCCCTAAAGCAGATTGTGGTGGAAGGGAAAAGCACCAGCACCGAAACCAATTTACAGTATTCGAAAACCCTGTTGCAAGCGCGTGGCATATCGCCCACGCTGCCGGTGGCCGTAGTGACCAATACTTTCCACTGCTACCGTGCGCGCTGCTATGCGCGCGGGGCCGGTTTTGCACAGGTGCGCAGCCTTCCGGCCAGCATGAGCCGCTCCACCTACCTGCAAAACTACCTGCGGGAGGCCCTGGCCGTTTTATTCATGTGGCTCTTTCGCCGCCCGCACAAAACGGCGCCGGGGCAGCCAGGGGAGAAAGGGTAGCGTATATCTACCATCTACACACAAAAAACCGCCCTCTTGTGAAGGCGGTTTTTTGTGTATGGGGAACCTCTATTCAAATATTCGCATCCGGTCTTCCAGCGGCAAAAATTCCTTTTGGCCGGGGGCTTCTTCGGGGTGGCCAAAAGGCATTTGGGCATACAGTACCCAGCTTTCGGGCAGGCCCCAGGTGCTGCGCACGGCCTCGTCAATCAAGGGGTTATAGTGCTGCAAGGAAGCACCAATGCCCTGTTCGGCCAGGGCGGCCCACACAGCGAATTGCAGCATGCCGTTCTGCTGCAAGGCCCAGGGGATGAAATTGTCTTTATACGTAGGGAGTTTATCGGCATAGCTTTGGGTAACGGCACTGTCGTCGAAAAATAAAATACTGCCGTGCCCTGCGGTAAAGCCCGCCAGTTTTTTTTGGGTGGCTTCACTCACCCCGTTTGTATTGTGCTGTGCAAGGGAACTATGCACAATATCCCATAGTGTTTTGTGTGCGTCTCCCAGCAGCAGCACCAGGCGGGAGCTCTGCATGTTCATGGCGGTGGGCATGTGCAAAACTAGCTGGCCCAGCAGCTCTTTCAGCTCTTCGTCACCGGGGGCGATGGCAGGCCCTACCACCCGGATGCTGCGGCGCAACTTCACCGTATCCAATATATTGCCCATTTTATAAACCCTCCTTTAGGGTATGCTGGCTCTATTATAGCGCGTTTTGCTAGGAATGCACACAAAAAATGGCGATTCTAAATTCTGGGCTTGACAGTGGGGGCATGCTGCGGTATAGTATGGATAAACAATTAAACAATCTTTTAATTGTTTAATTTAAAATTTACCGCTGTGGATGCACGGTGGAGAAGTGAGGGAACGGGATGAAAAAGACATTTCGGTTGCAGGATTTGGACTGTGCCAACTGTGCGGCAAAAATGGAACAGGCGGTAAACAAGATGGACGGGGTGCGGGCCAGCATCCGCTTTATGCAGCAGAGCATGGAGTTTGAAGCACCAGATGAAGGTTTTGACGAGGCGCTGAAAAAGGCGGAGAAACTGATGCGAAAAATAGAGCCAGATGTGCGGGTGCTTGTGTAGCGCGGGCTAACTAGGGGAGAGTGTGTTGCAATGAGTAGTAGGCAGAAGAAAAACCTTATGCGTATAGTGGCTGCGGTGTTGCTGTTTGTCTTGGCACTTTGTTTGCCGCTGGACGGGCTGGCGCGGCTGCTGGTATTTTTGGGTGTGTACCTTTTTATTGGCTGGGATATTTTATGGCGTGCCGTGCGCAACATAGCCCATGGCCAGGTGTTTGACGAGAACTTCCTGATGGCGGTGGCCACCGTGGGGGCTTTTGTACTGGGAGACTACCCAGAGGGCATCACGGTGATGCTGCTGTATCAGGTGGGGGAGTGGTTCCAAAACTATGCGGTGGGGCGTTCCCGTCGCTCCATCGCCTCGCTGATGGATATTCGCCCAGACCATGCCAACCTGCTGGAAGAGGACGGCAGTACGAATGCTGTGGCCCCCGAAGAGGTGCAGCCGGGTAGCCGCATTTTGCTAAAACCAGGGGAACGTGTGCCCCTGGATGGCGTGGTGGAAGAGGGGAGCTCGTCACTGGATACATCAGCCCTGACGGGTGAATCTTTCCCGCGCGAGGTGGAGACCGGAGGCGAAGTGATTAGCGGCTGCGTGAACCTCACAGGGGTTTTGGTGGTGCGTGTGGAGAAAGCCTATGGGCAATCCACCGTGGCGCGTATTTTGGAGCTGGTGGAGAGCTCTTCCTCCCGCAAGGCGAAGGCAGAGAATTTCATCTCCAAGTTTGCACGTTATTACACCCCTGCGGTCTGTTTGGCGGCGCTGGCGCTGGCGCTTCTGCCGCCGCTTCTCACCGGGCAGCCCTTTAGCCCCTGGGTGTATCGGGCGCTCACTTTCTTGGTTATTTCATGCCCTTGTGCTCTGGTTATCTCGGTGCCGCTCAGCATTTTTGGCGGCATTGGCGGGGCGTCCCGGGCCGGGGTGCTCATCAAGGGGGGGAACTATCTGGATGCGCTGGCCCGGGTGGACAGTGTGGTGTTTGATAAAACTGGCACCCTGACAGCGGGAAAGTTTGCGGTGAGCCAGGTGACCCCACAGGGCCTGTCTAAAGAGCGGCTGCTAGAGCTGGCAGCTTATGCCGAAAGCCACTCAAGCCATCCCATTGCGGTGTCGGTGCGGGAGGCCTATGGAAAAGAACTGGACCCCGCACGTGTACGGCAGGTGCAGGAACAAGCCGGATATGGTGTGCGCGCCGTGGTGGACGGTGTAGAGGTGCTGGCCGGAAATGCGCGCCTGATGGCAGAGTATGGCATTCGGCCGGAGGACACTGCCCACTTGCAGGGAACCGTGGTGCATCTGGCGGCCGAGGGGCGTTATGCGGGTTATCTGCTGGCAGAGGACCTGCCCCGGCCAGACGCGAAGCAAGCGGTGGCCCAGCTGCGCCATCTGGGTGTAAAACAGATGGTGATGCTGACGGGAGACGCCGATAGCGCGGGCCAGAAGGTGGCGGCCCAGTTGGGGCTGGACAGGGCCTATACACAGCTTCTTCCCGCAGATAAGGTGGAGAAATTAGAGGAATTGCTTGCGTCTCATAAAAGTGGCGGGCGGCTGGCCTATGTGGGCGATGGTGTGAACGACGCCCCGGTTTTGGCCCGTGCAGATGTGGGTATTGCCATGGGCGGCCTTGGCTCAGACGCGGCGATTGAAGCGGCGGACGTGGTGATTATGACAGATGAACCGGGGAAAATTCCAGTGGCGGTGAACATAGCGCGCAAAACCAGCCGCATCGTGATGCAAAACATTGTGTTTGCTCTGGCGATAAAACTGCTGGTGTTGGTGCTGGGTGCGCTGGGGTTTGCGGGGATGTGGGCCGCCGTGGGAGCCGATGTGGGGGTGTCTATCCTGGCTATTTTAAACGCTATGCGCGCGCTTCAGGTGGGCAGAAAAGGAAGCTAGATAGAAACAGAAGGCTTGAGAGGCCCTGTGTTTTGCCCTAGGTGGGTGCCCCTGCCCTGTGCAGCCCGTGGCAGTGAAAAAAAGAGATAGAACAGCACAAAAAAGGCCGCAAACCTAGGTTTGCGGCCTTTTGGCACATAGGAATACTCCGCCTGGCGGCAAAAGACACGGCAACTGAGAACATTGCACCAGGGAAACGAACTGTTTTTCAGCTACCTACCCCACACCGGGGCAGTTCATGGCAAACACATCGTCCACCATGCGGTGAATCAGCTGGGCCTCTTCGGTTTCGGCCAGGGTGTAGTGCACCTCCTTGCCGATGCGGCGGCTTTTCAGTATGCCGTTTTGTTTGAGAAGGCGCAGATGGTGGGAAACGGCGGGGTCGCTCATACCCACAGCGGCGGCGATGTTGGTCACACAATCCTCGCTGTGGCACAGTACCCACAAGATGCGCAGGCGCGTGGCGTCGGACAACTGGCTAAAAATTTCGGCCGCAGAGAGAAAGCTACATTCCTCTGGCAGCTGGCGCAGCACCTCGCCCAGCTTGCTGCCGTGGTCGTGCGGGATGTGAGGGGTGGCCATGGCTTATCCCTTCTTTTTTTTCTTTTTCTTCTTTTTGTCGTCTTTTTTGCCGTCGAGCTCTGCGGGTGAGATAGAGGTGCCAGCCGGAGGGGTTGTGGCCTGTTTTTGGGCGAAATGCCGCTTGATGCAGGCAAAGCTTTCATCGCTGATGACATGCTCCACCTCGCAGGCGTCCTCTGCGGCAATATCGGCGGGAACGCCCAAGGCGGTGAACATGGTGGTGAGAACCCGGTGCCGTTCCAGAATTTTTTCTGCCTTTTGCAAGCCGCTGGCGGTGAGGCTTAGCTCTCCATTTTTGGCCATCTCCAAATAGCCCTCGCGCCGCAGGTTGCCTACGGCGCGCGAGACACTGGGTTTAGAATAGTCCATATAATGGGCAATATCCACCGAATGAACCACGCCGTTTTCACGTTTCAACATCAGGATGGTCTCGAGGTATTCTTCGCCAGATTTTCGCAACGTTGCCATGTAGTAAGCCTCCATGGTTCGAGCAAATGGGCGGAACACGGGGCGTTGTATACCATGCCCGTGTTGTATTCCTCTGCTCAGGTTTTTGGGTTTTTTATGAGTATACCACGCGGGCTACAAAAACTCAAACAAGCGTCTTTGGGGAAATTGTGGTATGATAAAATCATGTGTAGCAGGCTGAAAACGGGGAGGAAAAAGGGTGAACATAAAAACACTGGAAGAGGCACGCGCCCATTTTCAGAAAGATGTATTTGCCATGAATTTGGGCATTGAGATAGTGCGGGCCGACGAACAGGGTGCGGTCTGTACCGTCACCGTGCGGGAAGAACAAAAAAATGCCCTCGGACGGGTACAAGGGGGGTTCTTGTTCACCCTGGCCGATTTTACCTTTGCCGTGGCGGCAAACCTCTGGCGCATGGGCACCGTAACCCTGGAGAGCAGCATCCATTTTTTGGCCCCGCCGAGGGGGGACAAACTGACGGCCACCGCCCGCCCCAAAAGCCAAGGGGGCCGCATAGCTGTTTATGAGGTGAGCGTCTGTGACGAGGATGGCGCCGAGGTGGCGCTGGTGACAGCCACAGGCTATGCCACGGCCCGGAAGGAATAACTGAAAATAAACCCGCGGGCATTTTGGACCCCGCGGGTTTATCTGTATCATACAAGGTCAGAGAGTGCTTTTTAACGCTGGGGTGTGTGGGACGCACCAGAAAATTTTGTGGGGTAGTGGTGCCCCGTCCAGGCTATGGCCATCCTGTGTATGTGCTTGGGCCGCCGGGTCACATCGCGTCTTGGGCCTTTTGCACATCGGTGATGAACTGCTGCCAGGCGGTTTCGTTTTGCACATAGTACACAGGGCATTGCTTGCCGGTCACATCATAGTGGCGTATCACGTCGCTGCCGGCCAGCCCATAGCTTTGGCATAGCCATGCGGTAAGCTGCACCAGTGACTGATAGGTGGGCGCACTGAACTGGCCGCCCTCGTCGGGGTGGCATACCTCAATGGACAGCGTGTCCCCATTGCGCCAGTTGCTGGCGGAAGATTTTTCGTCCAAAGGCACACACTGAATCACCTCGCCCTCAAGGCCCACCACGAAGTGGGAGCTTACATCGGAGACGGGGTTTTCGTAGTAGTCTCGGTTTTGCTGGGCGGTGGAGCCGGGGTTGCCAACATAGTGAATCACAATATTTTTTATACCGCTCAGTTTTTCTCCCCGGCGAGAAACGCCGTCCACGGGGATGATTTGTACATCCACATAGGAGGGCACGGCCAAGTCTTTCACAGGTTTTGAAAAGAATAGCCGGAAAATCCCAAAGCCCAGTAGGGCGATAAGCAAAATGGCCAGGGGTAAAACGAAAAACCCCAGCCATTTTTGCCGTTTTGGTGCGGTAGGGCTTGCCATGTTAGTTTCCTCTAGGTGTATGGGGCCATGTGTTTTGGGCGGAATGCGAATTTATTTGCGCAGTTTTTTTGCCACCCAAAGGAACAGGGCCGAGCCCAGCAGCGCCACCAGTAAGCTCCACAAGTTTAGGCCGCTTACACCCCGCCCGCCCAAAAGGCTAACCAGAAAACCGCCCACAAAAGCGCCAATTACGCCCACGATAATATTGGTGAGCAGGCCCATTTTCCCGGTGTTCATAAATTTACCGGCCAGCCACCCGGCCAGCGCCCCCAGAATAATCCATGAAAAGAATCCCATGTTCGTTCCACCTTTCTTTCGTTCTTCTCTGGCAATAGTACGAGGCAGGGCACCGGGATTCTTCAAAAGACATTATCACAATCATGCCTGGCCGAGGAGGGAGAGAAAGAGCAGGATACAGAGAAGCAAAAACCCCGAACCCACCGCCGTGAGAAGGCGGCGAAGGGACACAGCACGGCCGAGCCGAGCCGTCCACTCGCCACCCAGCACAAGCACCACCCCTAAGATGCCGCATACAAACGCCGCCACATAAAACACCCCCGCCTCATCCTAGCAGAGGCGGGGGTGAAGCTTTGGCGAAATATGGCGAAACTTGTCTCAGCTCTCGTGTACCTTCTGCGCCGCTTCCACAGATTTGCGGGCGTCTTTTACGTAGAAATCCGCCCCGATGGACAGGGCAAAACTTTCGGTGAGCACGGCGCCGCCCACCATCACCTTGCAAGGGAGGCCCTCCTCCCGCAGTAGCTGGATGGTTTTTTCCATGGCGGGCAGGGTGGTGGTCATCAGCGCAGAGAGGCCCACAAGCCGGGCCCCGCTTTGGCGCACGGCTTGCACCACAGTGGCGGGGGGCACATCCCGGCCCAGGTCTATCACGTGGAAGCCATAGTTTTCCAAAAGCGCTTTGGCAATGTTTTTGCCTATATCGTGCACGTCGCCCTGCACGGTGGCCACCACCACGGGCGGGCCCTCCTGCGCGGCGGCGCCGTATTGTGCGCGTATCACCTCAAAAGCGGCCTTGGCAGCCTCGGCGCTGGCCAGCAGCTGGGGCAAAAAAACACGCCCGGCTTCAAACCCTTGGCCCACCGCATCCAGGGCGGGCATCATCTCCTGTGCAATCAGGGCCATACCGTCCACACCGCTCTCCAAAAGGCGGCGGGCCTCGGCGGCGGCCTCCCCGCGCAGGCCGGTTTCGATGGCGCTTTGTAGGCCCACAGGCCCCGTTTTTTGTGGGATGGGGGCGGCGTCTGCCGCCGGGAAACGTGCGATAAAACGCTTTGAATCAGGGTCTTGCCCCACCAGAAGCTCGTAGGCGGCAATGGCGTCCATCATGTCGGCGCTGCTGGGGTTCAAAATGGGCAGGTCCAGCCCGGCCCACAGCGCCAGCAGCAGAAAGCTACGGTTCACCAGCGCGCGGTTTGGCAGGCCAAAACTCACGTTGCTCACACCTAGCAAGGTTTTTAGCCCCAGGCGTTCTTTTACCAGGCGTGTGGCCTGCAACGTGGCTTCGGGGGTGGCCCCGCCGGCGCTGGCCGCCAGGGTGAGGCAGTCAATGTACACATCCTGGCGGGGAATGCCCAGGCGGAGCGCTTCGTTTAGGATGTTTTCGGCGATGGAAAAACGCTCTTCGGCGGTTTCGGGAATGCCGTTCTCGTCCATGGCCAGGCCTATCACCGCGGCGCCATAGCGTTTACACAGTGGCAACACGGCCTGCAATTTTTCCTTTTCCCCGCTGGTGGAGTTCACCAGCGGTTTGCCGGTATACACCCGCAAAGCGGCCGCCAGGGCGGCTGGGTTGGCGCTGTCCAGCACCAGGGGCAAGTTGCTCACGGCCTGTACGGCTTTCACCGCCTTGGGCATCAGGTCCACTTCATCCACGCCGGGCGCCCCCACGTTCACGTCCAGCACCATGGCCCCGGCTTTTTCCTGCTCGGCGGCCAGGCTTTGCAGGTAGCCCAAATCGCCGCTGCGCAGGGCCTCTTGCAGGCGCTTTTTGCCCGTGGGGTTAATGCGCTCTCCCACAGGGCGCACACCGTCCACCACCACCACACGGGTGCCGCTGCACAGAACGCTCTGCTGGGTGCGTGCGGGTGTGACGGGGCATTGGTTTTTCAGCGCTGTGGCCAGTGCGGCAATGTACTCCGGCGTGGTGCCACAGCAGCCGCCCAGCGCCTGTACGCCAATCTCGGCAAAACCCATGGCCTCATGGCAGAAGCCGGCGGCATCCAGGGTATAGCCCAGGCCGGAGGGGTCTGGCAGGCCGGCATTGGGTTTTATGAATACAGGCACACTGCTGGCTTGGCACAGACGTTTTGCCAGCGGCAGAATAGCCGCCGGCCCCAGCGAGCAATTGATGCCCAGCGCATCCGCCCCCAGTGGGGCGAGGCAGGCCGCCATGGCCTCCACCGGGGTGCCGGCAAAGGTGCGCCCGTTCTCTTCAAAACTCATGGACACCATCACGGGAAGCCGGCAGTTTTCCTTGGCCGCCAGCAGGGCGGCCTTTGTCTCGGAGAGGTCGGTCATGGTCTCGATAGCAATTAAGTCTGCCCCTGCGGCGGCGCCCGCCTGTACCATTTCGGCAAACAGGGCGTAGGCTTCCTCCACAGTGAGAGTACCCACCGGTTCCAGAAGTTCCCCCAGGGGGCCCACGTCCAGTGCAACGCGCGCCGCCGTGCCCTGGCAGGCCTGCTTTGCACAGGCAATGGCCTTTTGCACCACTTCGGCCACGGCCAGGCCGCTGCCCTCTAGCTTTTTGGCGTTGGCGCCAAAGGTGTTGGCATACACAATCTCGGCCCCGGCCTCCACATAGGCGCGGTGAATCTCCACCAGGGTTTGGGGGGCGGAAAACAGCAGTTCTTCCGGGCGGGCGCCAGCGGCCAGCCCCGCCTTTTGCAGCATGGTGCCCATGGCCCCATCCAGCAGGGTGAAGCGGTCTTTTTTAAATATGGGGTTTTCCACAGAAATCCCCCTCCTTCCTTTTTTCACACTTTTCGTACAACAGGCAGTTTTGGCAGCCGGCCAAGCGGCCTGTTACCGGGCGGGCGGCCACGCCCAGCACCGCCGTGATGCTTTTGCGGGGCAAGAGAATGCCGCTGGCGCTTACCGAAAGGCCTATGGCGCGTGGGGCGTCCAGCAGGCGGATGAGGTCTTTTTGGAAAGAGATGGGGAAATTGCCATATCCCGGGGAAAAACGCCCCGTGAGAAATTCCCCCCCGGCCTCGGTGGTTTTGCGCAGGGCCTCCTCTTGCAAGTCTGCTTGCCACTCAATATAGGCGGAAGCACAGGCGTCCAGTAGCACAGCCTGCTGCATATCCAGCGCCTCTGCGGTGCGAATGGCCGACTCTGCCCCCTGGCCCAGCGTAACGGCCGTGAGGTACACGGCGCCGCAGGTGCTGAGGTGGGCGGCTATATCGCTGCCCGCCAGTTCTGGGCCGCTGGGCCCAAGGCGCAGCGGCTCTGGCGAGAGGGTGAAACGGCGGGCCGTGGCACGCGGGGTGCTGGCCTGCACAATAGCGCTGGCGGCATTGTACAAAAGGCTGGCGGTCTGTTCGTCTGGTTGGGCGCTGCGGTAGCCCAGGTAGGCCAAGGCCTCGCGCTGGATGTAAGCAAGTAGAGCAGGGGAGGGCATAGGCGGGTACCTCTTTAAAATAAACTTGGCAAATCCACACCACAACCCGCGGAAAAGCGGGCGGCGGGCCGGGCGGTGAGATGCCGCGGCGACTAATAGTATACCCCCTAAGGCGGTGGCTGTAAAGAAAATTTGCAGTTC